>JAHIVR010000145.1 GCA_018816625.1 Nanobdellota archaeon
ATAGGAATAGTTTGTGGATTAGTCCTTATTTATTTAGGAAACCCATACTTCTTCCACACTAAAATAAAATTAATGCAATCTACAGGAGACCATAACACATATTATTTTTCTAACACAGAAGGGACTTTGTATGAAAAAGTTTATGGAGATAGTGAAGTAGTAAGATTCTGTGGAAGTATTGAAGAATATGCGAAGGAGAATAATTATAAATTTTTAACCAAAGAAGAATACCAAGAAGGGATTACACCAAAAATTAATCCAAATTGTCCAGAGAATCAATTGTGTGAAGGTGAAACTATGGTAATGACCTGGACTTGTTCAGGATGTTTAAGTAACCAAAAATGAAAGTTAAATGTAAAAGGTGTGGAAAAGAATGGGACTATACTGGGGATAAAATTGAGTTATTAAAAAAATATCCCCAATATATTTCTTGTCCTAAGTGTAATACTTCAGTTAAATTAAATGAGGAAAATAAAAATGGTAAGCCCTAATCCATGGCACATAGATAAATTGTTTTATTATATCAATTTGATTGAAGGACATAAAATGGAAAATGGGACAAGCTGAAGTATTGAAAATATTAAAAAAAGCAAGAAAATGGATGCTTGTAAAAGAAATTGCTAAATTAAATGGTAATGGAAAAGGTTCTATGAGCTGTAATTTAAATAAGTTGTTTGAACAGGGATTGGTTGAAAGGAAAAGAGTGTGAAGTAATGTTTCAATCTGGTGGAGAAGTTATTACTTGTATCAAAAGAGTAAATTTAGAGGACAAAAACGAACCTAGTGAGGTACAGAAAAGATAAAATGATAAATGAACTAAAAAAAGAATTTAGAGTAAAAAACAATAGAACCATCTATTTTGGAATTATTATAATATTTCTAATTGGTTATTTTGGGGGAACTTTTTTATTTTTTCTTCATAGTAATCCAGTTCCTCCATTTTATCATGAAGGGGATGCTGGATGTGGTTTTGGCTTTTTGAATGAATTAAACTCAAAAATAGACAAATTAATTTATAACATTGGATTAGATGACTCTTATGGATATTGTGAAAATGGAGTTACTATAAGGGAAATTCCTTCACAAGATTTAACAATAACAAATAGGAGGAATAAACTGAACTCATAAGAGTACAGAAAAGATAAAATGGATGAAAGAACAAGACATAATTGTACTAAAGAAGGAGAATTTGAATTTGTAGATATAGCTTTAACAAAAGATGGGACAGATAAAATTAAATGTAAGATTTGTGGAAGAGTATGGCAAGAAATAAGGGAGTTTGTAATAGCAACATGAAATTAGGAAATTTAAAATCATTAAAACCAAGAGTTTTCAAATTCAAAGAAGGTCAAATTTGGGATGGTGTTGAAGATATATTTGATTACATTGAAGAATTATTAGTTGTATCGTATTAAGAAATAGGGAAATTTGCTCGTTTCAGCTTCAAATTTAAGAGAAAATGGAAAAGATGAAGAAAGATACTCCTAAACGCAAAAAACTACCTAAATGTCAAATTTGTGGGAAAAATAAATTAGTGGGAACAAAAAATAGATTTTATTGTAAATTTTGTAATTTTACTCATGAGGCTTTGCACATAAAGTCTTAGATTTAAAAAGCTTGGCTATTTTTTGAACGAGAAGTCATGAAAATAGAGCTATTTTTAAAATTTTGAACATAAAGTCAACTCAATAAATTCCAATCTTAACTTTTGGCTTTACAGAAAATCTAACTCTCTGACTAGTTTCTCCCTCTTTCTTTCCTCCAATCTTAATGAATTGCTTAAAGCCAACGCCTACCCCTTTTTCTTTTCTCTCAGTTACCTCCAAATCAAAGTCAACTGTTTCAGCTATTTTGAAACCAGAGTTTTCTGTTCCCTTCTTTACTTGGTTTAAAGTATTTTCAATAAAAGTTTGAACCTCGCTTCCAGTATTTTGTGGTAAATCTATCCTATCTTCCATAAAGAAACAATGTTCCTTTTCTTTAAATTATTTGTTGTAGTCTTTATTTTGAATAAAGTTCATTTTTGGGAATATTTAAATAGTGTTTCTCTCTATATATATTGTGGGTGAGCAAAGAAAGGAGTTTATATTCATAAACCCTCCTGTGATTTAATTGAGTGAAGAAACTTAGTCATTTTTTGCTTAAGAGTGACTAATTCTGTTCACCCACCAATACTCTTCTATACTCTATACCAAAACGCTTAAAAAGTTTAAATTATTGTAAAAGATACTCTTAAGCAAGAGAGAAAAGACACTCAAAAAGACGTGATTACTAAAATCATATTCTTGAAAGGTGTTTTGGATAATTAAATTCGTCGGGAGTAAAATAGACATTAATAACAAAAACATGATAGAACCAATTAGTTTAACACAAACTCAGTATGGAAATCTTCAACAGCTAGGAAAGTTTGGTATTAAAAATAAAAACTTTAATCCAGATTCTATTGACTTGACTATGCCTTCATTTTCATATATTCAAAAAGATGGCAAATCAAAAAAGGATGCTATCGTGGGATTTATGAGGTTTCTTAAGGAACCAAAATTTGGTAACAGACAAGTTAAATGGCTTAAGGATAAGATAAAGTTACACGGGGGTCTTAATTGTAGGTACTTAATAGGATTACCACATGGCTTTCTAGACTACGATGGTCTAAGAGATTCTTTTGTGAAGATACAGGAAGAAGCAAGATTGCCCAAAACATATTTGTTTGTAGGTAAAGATGAGACTTTTGGAGCAGTAAAGGACTATATGGACAAGATGGGTGATAAAGGGGAAATTGTTTTAGTCCTACCAATAGATATGAATGAGGAATCCCTATCCAGATTAATAGACACTTATGCCCCAAGATTAAAGGAAATTTGTTTTCTTTATAAAGTATCTAAGAAAAATGAGAATCTCGATTTGTTAATAACAAAAGCTACAATATTTCCTGAGAAATTTCATATGGCGTTTGTCCCAGTTGATTCAACTTCATTTGGAAAACCAACACTCATACCTACTGCTTTAATTTGTAGTAAATTTAAAAGTGTTAGCACTATAGATGCTGGGATTCCAGGATATATTTTAAAGAATATAGATAGAAGGGGAAATCCTTCCACATTAACAAAAAAATTGAAACGTACAATTTGGATAAATAATGAAGCTAGTGGATATGAACAAGAACATCCAAAAGATTGTATATGTTTGGACTCTAAAATAGATGTGTGGGAGCTCTTTAAAAATTGTGGAATAAATACTGTTTTAGCACACCATACCTTGGAAGTCTTATCATTTAAGTTTAAGATGATAAAGTCTGATGAAAAAGAAAGGAAAAGAGTTTTAGAATTACCTCCTATCAAAAATCTTATTAACTCTTGGAAAACTTGATAAATTCCTAAGGAGCAAAATATTGCTTTTTTCCTTTATTTTTTTTCTTATTTTTTTTGTTTTATTCTTTATTTCTAAATCTATATGTTGACACATCAACACAACTTTACTTCTCCCAATCCTTTCATCATTCACACAACCACATTTTTCCTTTTCTATCCATTCTTTTCGTATTTTTCTTTCTATTCTAAATAATTCTTCAAAATCCAGATTTATTAAGCACAATAATTGTGCCTTTGGCATTTGCAAATAAGAGAGAGTTAAAAAATTCACTTTATTTTTGCCTCCATTATTATCACATACGCTTTATGACCTCCATAATCTTGGGAAACAGTAATGTATCCCCCAGAAGAATTTGCCATGGTTCTTACTTTTGTCTGAAGAATTGCATGAACTTTTTTATCAGTTATATTAATTTGTTTGTTCTTTTCAACCACAATATTTTTTACCTTCAAGGAAGGTATTTCTTCATATTTCGGTTTTGGACCTCTTTTTGCCATATTAATTACTTAAGTATACTTAAGTAATTATAGTATAAAAAACTACCGTTTTTTACCTTTAATAAATCTACTTCAATTCTCTAAAACATTCTTCCCTTTCTTAGTAATCTTGTAATATCTAAAACTTGGGTCTTTTGGATTTGTGCAATTAGCTAATTTCATATCTTGTAAATCTAAGAATATTCTACTTATTACCTCTCTATGCTTCTTCATTCTTTGAGCTAAGAATGAAGCTATTTGAGGTCTTTCATTAAGTGCTTTTAATACTTCAAATCTCAGTTTACTTCTAGCAAAGAATATCTTTATTTCATCCTCTTTCATAGAATTATAGCGTAATTTTCAGAATATAATATAGAGTGATAATCAGCGTAATGTTTATAAATAAAGAAGGATAATCTTTGTTATGGCAATGTTAAGAAAAAAAGATAAAAGAGCAGAGGGGGTAGTTACTGGTATTATCTTAGTTGTTTCTATTTTAATCTTAATAGTTGGTGGAGCAATAGCATATAAGTTATACAAACCAGAAATGACTGGAAAAATAGTTAGTGAAGGTGAAGAGAAGAATATTGAGGTTACAACGCAAACTCAAACTCCTTTGGAAGCAGACATTCCAACTAATCCCCCATTAGATACAATAGAATTTAAAGAAGAAATAGAAGAACTATCTGAAGAGATAACTGAAGAACCAGAATGCGAAGAAGAAACTGCACAAGAAGAAGTGATTGAAGAGGAAATACAAGCAAAACTTATTTGTACAGAAAATTGTGAGTTAGGAGAAAAAATTACAGATTATTCTTACACAAAAAGTGGTTCTGGTTATAATGTCCATATTGAATTACGAGCGGGAATATGCCCTATTTACAAAATAATGCTTTTAGAAGGAGAACTAAAATCTTCTGAAAAATGTGATGATACAAGGGAAGATACAAGATGGGCAAAATGGTCTATTGATAATATTAAAGAATTTTCAAATTTAGAAGACAATTCGGATATTTATTATCCTTGCAATGAGGAAAATGTGGAATTAACTTTTATTGACAGTCAGGAAATAACATCTAATGAAGATTTAGATTTTGCAAAGAAACATTCTAGATATATAAAAGTAGAGAATATCTGTCAATTTGGTGGAGGAAGAATAGCTTGTGTTCCTTATTGTGATTGTGTGATTATAGAGAATGGTCTTGCATTAGATTCTTTTGAGATTGGTAAGATGACAATTTATACAAATAATCTTTATGAACTAAACATTTTAACAAGAAGACCAAATCAGATGATGGGGGATACCTTTTGCAACTCCGCGGCAATTAAAAGATTTGAATTTGTTTGATTATAATAAACACTTTAATTTATCAAAAATGAATAAAATAAGATATTTGGAAATAGGGATAATTCTTTGTTTAGTTATTGTTATCGCTTTTATTCTTTCTCCTTCTATGACTGGAAATATTGTTGCCACTTATGATGAACTAACAACAAAATTAGTATGCAAACAACAAGCATATGAAGATATTGAATATTATACAGAAGAAGTTCCTTATGAAGATAAAGAAGAATATATTGAGGTAGTATCAGGTAAAAACTGTGATTCTAAAAGCGGTTGTTGGTGTATTCATAAAAGTTGGTTAGGATTAGGGCCTTGTGATAGTTGTAAATGCAGGGAAGAAAGAACAGTTACAAAATATAGAACTGAAACAAAATCAAGAACAGTAACAAAATTAATGGATGTTTGTATTAAACTTAGGAAGTGGCAATCTCCGAATTACAATGAAAATTGGTTAACTTACCCAGAAATTTATTCTAAAAGTGGAGAGTTAATTGTCCACACAGATTAGGAGATTATTTCTTTTTTTGATTTCGTCCA
>JAHIVR010000146.1 GCA_018816625.1 Nanobdellota archaeon
CAAGAATAATTCTTTCAAAGAATCTTATTATAAAAGACCGTATAGTAAAGTCCTATAGAATTAAAGAAATTGATAAAAAAATACGAAAGTCAAGAACAAAAGCAGAAGCAAAATTATTAGAGAAAGCATCTAAAATAATTAATACCCCAAAAGTAATTGAAATAAAAGAAAACAAATTAGTAATGGAGTTTCTAAAAGGAAAAAAACTCTCAGAACACCTAGATTCCCTAGAAAACAAGATAATAATTTGTAAACAAATTGGAAAAGACGTTGCAAAACTTCACACCAACAATATAATCCATGGAGACCTAACCACATCCAATATGATTCTTATCAATGACACGCCAAACATTTTCTTCATAGATTTTGGTCTTGGTTTCATAAGCCATAAATTAGAAAACAAAGCCGTGGATTTACATTTATTGAAACAGGCTCTTGAAGCCAAGCATTACAAACAATGGGAAAAACTCTGGAAAGCTTTTGAACAAGGCTATAAAACCTCAAAAGAAGCAAATAAAGTTCTTGAAAGATTAAAGGCTGTTGAAAGACGCGGAAGATATAAAGAGAAATATTAACCCCTATTAGCTTGATAAACAAGACAAGAACCATAACCCCCTTGATGCGCACAAGGACTTTCAATAAGACTTCCATCCCAACCATCTGTTTTATCTTGAAACTTGCAATACCAATCCGAACCACTTCCAGAGAGCATAGCATCTTCAAACCTTAATTCTATGCACGGGCAATCAGTTGACCTATCATTAACGGTCATTATAAAAATAGATCCCCCTAGGTTATAAAGATTTATGTGATGAAAAATCAGATAGCCCCACCAGGATTCGACCTAAGCCCATTTTGGGAAGTAGGTTTTAGGTCGTCGGTAGTAGGGGAAATGTTTAATCTGTTGCGTTTTCCTCGACGATGAATCATTACTTCCGAACCAATTTCACTCTTTTTTATTTTATTATTTTTTAATTTCCTCGTCGCCATTTTACAGCAAAATAAAAGCTTACTGATATTTAAATGTATACTGAGAAAAATTATTTTTAGGTTAAATTTATTCAGACCTCAATGCATCAACAGGATTTAATTTTGATGCTCTGTAAGCTGGAATTGCTCCTGCTAACATTCCTACTAAAACTGAAAATAATAAAGCCCCAATTATCAGTTCTGGACTAACATAAGTAGATGAACCAAAACCTCCCATCATTCCCCTACCCCCTCCAACAGCAGTTTGTATTCCTCCGAATGAACTTATTGCTGTTGATGCAAAAAATCCGAGCAACACCCCTCCAACGCCTCCAATCAATCCGATTAATGCAGAGTTTAATAAAAATATAGTCATAATATCTTTATCCTGAGCACCAATAGCTTTCATAATTCCTATCTCCTTAGTCTTTTCTAAAACAGAAGTAAACATAGTATTTGCAATCCCTACTGCACCAACAATTAAAGATATCGCAGCAATAGCCCCTAAAAATAAAGTCATTGTATCCATTGTTTGTTGAATAGTTTCCTGCATTGAAGTAGGCGAAGAAACTGTAAAATCTTTTTTACTCTCGTCAATAATTCCATGAGATAACATTAATCGTTCAGTAATCGTTGTAATCGTTTCATTAGATAAAGAAATATCCTCTAATTGGACAGAAATAGAATCAAACTTATCTCCACTTGCATCTTCTAAAACATTTCTTGCGACATCTAATGGAACATATGCCCCTCTTCCTTCTTCTAAAATTCCAACAACCTTAAATGATTTTCCACCAATTGTAACTTTACTATTTAGCGGAATTCCATCCTCAAAAGTTGAACTAACAACATCTCCACCTAAAACAACAGAATAAGAATCTCCACTTGTTAAAAATCTTCCAGAAGATAATTGCTCTGTCGTAATATCTTTCCAAACAGTTGTATCAATACCCGTAATACTTAAAGTTGCAGTTTTAGTCATGTAAGTTAAATCTTCTCTTCCAGAAATCTGTCCCAAGATATACTTTACATTCGGAATATTTTTCAGCATCAGAACATCTTTAGAGGTTAAATTTTTTGTATCAATTGAAGAACTTTCTCCCTCAAACCCTCCCCTTCCTCCTCCAAAATTTCCAGGACCCATTGCTCTTGAAAAACCAGGAGTTATAGTTATTATATCTGCTCCGAAAGTGCCTAATCTTGACTCAAGTTGCTGTTGTGCTCCCTCGCTGATAGACATAATAGAAACCACTGCAGCGATTCCAATAATAATTCCAATTATAGTTAGCCAACTCCTTAATTTACTATGGAGAAGAATATTAAGGGATAATTTAAAGGATTTAGTTAGTCTCATTTTTTCTCTTGTTTCTCTTAATAAGAACTACAATTAAAACAATAGTCAAAATACTACTAATAATAAAAGCAATAAGAAACCAATTATTATTTCCGCTATTTGTTGTATTCCGTGAAGCAAAACCCGTAACACTATCTGATGAACCTGTTGTTGAGAATGATATTTGGGTAGATTGGACTTGAACAATTTTTGTTATGGTTTGTCTTGTTCCCACTGTGTCAGTATATTGTATTTCAACATTTAGATTAGAAGAACTTCCAGATTGAGAAGTTATTTGAAAAGATGCAACCGAATAATCTCCTTTATCCAAATTCCCTATTATTGATGAACTACTTCCGCTAATTCTAAAATTAGTTTGTGAAGGAATAACTATTGTTACAGAATTTGCAGGATTCTTTCCAATATTAGCTACTGAGAAAATAACTCCGCTTGAAGAAACATCTGAAACAGACACATCAAAATCAGTTTGCCCTCCGACAATAATCCCTACTTTAGATGTTTTGATTGTTGTTTCATTTTCATTCTTATATGTTAAAGTAAGTGTTAACTCATACAACCCTGGTTCTGCAGAAGCAGAAGTGAATACATCAAAATCAAGAGTCTCTTCATCTCCTTCATCTAATTCCTGAATTGTTTTTGTGTTGCTTAACCCAATTGGCAAAATACTTCCAGTTTTTTCTTCCCAAGAAAAGATTATATTTTCTAAATCTTCATCACCAGTATTTTCTATTTCAAAAGATAATTCAGTTTTCTCTCCAGGAATTAAACTTGTGGGGGAAACGCCTGTAACTTCTAAATTATAATTATCTGCTCCAGCAACTAAACTAAACATAGAAATAAATACAAATGTGAATAAAAATAAGAACTTTAAATTTTTCATTTTATAATTTTTCCATCTTTTAATTTTACTATCTTGGTGGTGTTTTTTAATCGTCTAATAAAATTTATGTCGTGTGTGATGATGATAAGGGTTTTTCCCTGTTCTTTGTGTAGAGTGTGAAGTAAATTAATAATATGCTCTCCTGTTTTGCTGTCAAGATTGCCTGTTGGTTCATCTGCTAAAATTATTTCGGGGTCATTTGCCAATGCTCTTGCAATTGCAACTCTCTGAGATTGCCCCCCACTTAATTCTGTTGGTTTATGGTGCATTCTATCTTTTAATCCTACCAATTCTAATAATTCCTTTGCTCTATCAGAATTATTTCCATTGTTTTGAAAGTCAATAGGAAGCATAACATTTTCTAAGGCGCTTAAAATAGGGATTAAATTAAATTGTTGAAAGATAAAACCAATTTTTCTTCCTCTTATTTTTGCTATTTGTGATTTGCTTAATGAACGAATATTTTTATCTTCTAAAAAAACAGAGCCTTGCGAAGGAATATCTAAACAACCAACCAAATGCATCATAGTGGATTTACCGCTCCCGCTTGTTCCAGTAATAACCACGAACTCACCTTTGTAAATCGTTAAATTAACTTCGTTTATTGCATGAACTTGAACCTTCCCCATTTTGTAAGTTTTCATTACATTTTTTAATTCTATTACTTTACTTTTCATTTTAGATTGTTGACTAATTTAATTTCTGAACTTGTTGAGAATCAGGCATTCTTTGCGTTAATTGAGAACAATATTCATGGTCAGAATCTATTTGTCTGCAATAATAAAAACACAACATTCTATTTTCCTGATTATCACAATAAGTTGTGATTTCATTAATATCTGTGGTACCTTCAAAAAAAGAAGTTACACTTTGAATTTGAGCATCGCTAAGTTCCATTTGAGGAAAGTCCCCTCTAACTCCTTGTCTTGGATCATTGCTATGAAAAAAGAACATATATCCAAAGAATAAATTGCTTAGTAATAATAAAACTACTATTCCAATCAAAAGGGTATTATTTTTCATTGAAATAAAATTAAATTTCTTATTTTTAAGCAAGATGGACTTAACGTCCATTTAAAAATTAAAAAAAATAAGAATAAATTTATTCAGAACGAGGACAATCTCCTCTGCCCAATTTAAATCCAGCCTTCATTCCTTTTCCAAAACCATATTCTTCTTGAAGTTCTTCAACTTTTGAAAAATCTCCAGATTCTCTTGCTTCTTGCATTGCTGTTCTAAATTCAGACATTTCTTGATGCTGTTCTCTTATTGTATTAAAGTTTTCTTCTGTTATCTGAGACTGCATCTTCGCAATTTTCTCTTCCATTAGAGATTTCCATGTTGCATAATCTCCGTATGAAATAGCTATTTGCATTGCTTCTTGTTGTTCTTGCATTGCTGTCCTTTCTTCTTCAGTCATGTCGTGATTCATAAATCCATTACCAAAACCAAATGCAGAAACC
>JAHIVR010000147.1 GCA_018816625.1 Nanobdellota archaeon
AAAATGGAATCATTAAAGTTTTTATAAATAATGGAACAACTTTTAATGAGAATTTAGTTTGGGAAGCTAATTTCTCTGGGATAAATGCATTTAATGGGGCTTTAGCTTTTGGCGATGTTGATAATGATGGAAAATTAGATTTGGCTTTAGCAGGAGCTTATCCTACAGACCACAATAGGATTTATATTAATAATGGGACAAGTTTTGTTCGAGATTCTAATTGGCTTGAAAGTTTACCTTTAGTTGGGCAAGGGGGGGGTGGAGCTGCTCTTATTTTTGCAGATTTTAACAATGATGGTAAGTTAGATTTAGCTTTTGCTGGAAGTAGAAGTACTGATTTTTATACAGGTGTTTATATTAATAATGGGACTTCTTTAGTTGATAACTCCTCCTGGAAAGGAGATTTTACAGCTACATTTGGTTTTCCATCTCTTGCAATAGGAGATTATAATAATGATGGATTTACTGATTTAGCAGCAATTGGAGCAAGAGCAGGAGACCATTTAAAATTTTATAACAATACAGGCAGTAATTTTTCCTTACACTTAGAAAATGGGGGGGGGACTCTTGCAGGTTATCTTGAAGGTTCAATTGCTTTTGGAGATTCTGATAATGATGGAGATTTAGATTTTGCTGCAATGGGAAGAGAATCTGGAAGAAATTTTATTTATACAAATAATAATAGTATTTTTGAAGGAGATATTTTTGAACAACAAGATATGCATGATGATAATATGGAATGGGGAGGTCTTGTATGGTTTGATGTAGATAATGATGCAAATCTTGATTTAATAATAAATGGATATGACCCAGACGATGGTGAATTAAATTTTACAGTATACATCTCAAACGCATCCCTCACAAAAAACAATTCACAATCAACACCCCCAAATACATTTAGTTCAAGTTATTCTGATGGGGTTCTTAATTTAACATGGAATAATGGGAGTGATCCTGAAACAAATTCATCTGGACTTTATTATAACTTGATGGTTGGGAATTCAACTGATAATCATACAATTGTAAGTGGTGTTTATGGTGGGAGTAGTAATCCAACTGCTGGATATTTTGGAAACATGATGCAGAGAAAGAACATTAGCTTGAATAAATATTTATCTGATGACACATATTATTGGTATGTGCAGACAATAGATACTGGATTGAGAAAATCAAATTGGTCAGAGAGACAGAGTATTGTTGTTGGAGGGGATACAGCTGTTCCAACGTTTTCAAGTGTTAGTTCAAGTGTAACTTCTACAACAGCAACGATAACATGGACAACTAATGAGTCTTCTAATTCAACAGTGCATTATGGAACTACAACCGAAACAACTTCTTCTTTAAGTTCTACAAGTTTAGTAACTTCTCATTCAATTGCTTTATCAAGTCTTTCAGCTTCTACAATTTATTATTATAATGTTTCAAGTTGTGATTATTGGGCAAATTGTAATACTTCAATACAATATAATTTTACAACTTCTGATGCTCCAACAACACCTCCTAGCGGAGGAGGTTCTTCTGGAAGTAGTTCTTCATCAACAACCACAACAACCACCACTACACCAAAAGCATTTGATGTTGATTTTGGTGTAGAAGATAGTGGAAGTGTTGAAGCTAAACAAGGAGATATTAAAACATTTAGTTTTCAAGGACAAGTAACTCACAAAATTACTGCAACAGAAGTAACAGCAACTTCAATAAAATTAATTATTGAATCAGAGCCAATTATTTTAATATTAAATGTCGGAGAAACAAAACAAATAGATATTAATAATGATGGTCTTAATGATTTTGAAATAAAATTAATTTCAATTCTTTCTGGAAAGGCAAAGTTTTCATTGACAAAACTTGATGGTGCTTATATTGTGGCACAAGAAGAAATAGAAGAGGGGATTAGGAAAGAAGTTTTGTTTGATGTTAAAGTTAGTATATCAAATTTATTTAAGATTGTGAAATCAGGAAGAGATGTTATTGCTGAGATTGAAGTGTTGAATGTTAATAATATTGGGCAGGTTGATGTTTTAGTTGATTATTATATTAGTGGTAGGGAGAATAATACAATTGCTGAAGGTTCTGATACTTTGGCTGTTGAAGCTGTTGCATCTTTTGTTAGAAGTTTGGTTGTTCCTTATGATATTAAAGCTGGAAGATATTTATTTAATGTTGATGTTAGTTATAAAGGCGTGGTTATGGCTTCTGGTAGTTCTGAATTTATGGTTATTAAGAGTTATGAAATAGTCATCGGTATTGGAGTATTTGTTTTGATTGTTGTTTCAATATTCTTTTATTTGTGGAGGATAAAAAGAAAAACAGAAAAAATTGAAAAAAAAGAAGCAATATTAGAAAAAATAGTTAAAAATTTTAAAAACAAGGGAGTAAAGAAGAAATAAAATGGCAGTCATAAGAATAGATGAAGAACTTTATAAAAAAATAATTAAATTAATCAAAGGTGAAAAAAGATTTGATTTTCCTAGTGCAAAAGCTTTTGTAGACAAGGCTATTTTTGAAAAAATTAAAGAAATTGAAAAACCAGATAAAAAATAAATATGTAAATAGCTATCTTTTTAAATTGCCTCTTGCTTAATTTTAAATGAAAAAACTTAATCTTGGTTGTGGGAAGGACATAAAAGAAGGCTATATTAATTTAGATGTTGGAGATTTAGAAGGAGTTGATGTAAAACATAACTTAACAAAATTTCCTTATCCTTTTCCTGAGAATAATTTTCACGAGATATTGTCTTTAGGAACTTTGGAATTGATTAATGCAGATTTTATCAAAATTATGGAAGAACTACATAGGATTTGTAAAGATGGAGCAATAATAAAAATAAGAAGCCCAGCATTTCCAAACCAATGCTCTGCACAAGATCCTTTGACAAAGAAGTTTATGACATATAATTCTTTTGAGTATTTTAATGATGATTGGCATTACAG
>JAHIVR010000228.1 GCA_018816625.1 Nanobdellota archaeon
CCTTTAGTAAGTAATGTCGTGATCGAAATACAAGAAGATGGGCTTCGATACCATAGTCCCACCAAGGTCAGTCCGGGAACAGCTAATCTGCCCTGCCGTAGCACCAAGATACTCGTCATCGAAGTAACAGTTGATGAGCCACCTGTCGCCGATGGTGTGTCCACCAGCAGCGTTAAAGTCAACACCCAATCCCGCACCGTTAGCGTATACGGTTGTCGGGATCGCAATGGTGGCGGTGTAATCACCGTAGGGGCCAAACTTGGTTACGTCACCCTGCGGGTCAGCAGCCGTAATCCGGCTCTTCATTGTGCCAGCAGCAACGACAACAATCTCAACCTGCCAAGTAGTCGTAATGTTTCCTAGGTTGACAAACAGTGGATCATCCAACCCTGTCCCGATAAAGATACCGTCAGGGTCAATGGTTGAGCCGTCACCATAGTCAACGAAGTCGTCAAGGTCAAGTGTGATAGCAAGCTCTGAGGCTGCCACCGACCCCTGCGTGTTCCACCATACGTCAGGCTGCCCCCATATCACGGGGAGCTGGACTTTGGTAGCTGATGCGGTGGTTGTAAATGTAACTTCAGCACAATACGCACGTATGTTACCGAAGTTAATAGCGTCGCCGCCAGTCTGTCCAGTTGAGAAAGCTGGCACCGCAACGAGCAGTGTGAGCAATACCAAAATGGGCAGCAATGACTTAGTGAGTAGATTCATTCTTTGCACCTCTAGAGTGTTTTAGCGTGTGGCAATTCTACCACATGTGTCTATTTTACCACATTTTGGATGTGAGCGCAAGGGCTTAACTCACTTTTAGGCGCCCTTAGCCTATTTTTCTGCCATAAAACGCACTTTTGGCACGAAAAAGACTTGACTTTGGTGCGTGTTCGTGGTAAAATGGGGTACCATGACAGATAAACAACACGACACTACCCACCGCTACACCCTCGAAGAGGTTGACTTGTTCCTAAACCTGCTGATTGATAACGATAATGTCATCAACGATGCGTTACTAATACTTGAGAGTATGGCGTTAGATGAAAACTGCCCTGATTATGAGCAAGCCAAGTCACTTATTGACTGGGTGAATACGAGCAAGCAGAGTCCACGCAACCGTGTGCTATACGACCTCCGTAGAGTCCACTATAACCGCTATCTTGAGTTGTTACGGGATGGTAACGGGCTGGCTAGGATAAACAAGATTCTCGTTAAGGGTGAGGATATCAACGCACAGAAGGCGTTTGAGTTCCTACACAACGTCACTAAAGGAAAACCCGCTACCAAAGTTGAGATAACGAGTCATGTGTCTCATAGTGAGGTGCAGACGGCTGTGGAGAAGGGCGTGGAGCCGCTGTCAATTGACGGGAAGTGGGTCAATCCAGAGGATTTCCTGGAGCTTGATGATGGTCAGAAAGACTCCCCGCCCACGGAGGGTGAGACTCATGAGTAACGACATCTGGGTCATGTACCTCGTCCCCATCTTCATGGTTATCATCGCACTGATGTTCGGGAATAGTGATGGGACAACCCACCCTAGGTAGTAGACGAAGTAGTTCTTTTAGCCAGTTCATTCTTACCACTCCCAATAGTCTGATTTGTAACTGAAGCGTCGCTTACCCATTCCTGCGTCCTTAACCAGCACCACATCAACATCGAAGTAGCCACCATCATCAAAATTGACAACACCAAACGCCTGTTGCCAGTCCTCCTCGTCCTCGATGTAGTCGGTGGCAAGCCTTGGGTCAGCCATGTGCCCCATCTCGTAGCCGTACATATTGTGACCACCAACCACACAAGCCCACGACCTAGCACGGTGTGTATGATTGCATGCGTTATGCCCCATCTTCCTGACGTTGTGAGCCACAGCATACTGGCTATACTTCTTGCCATGCCAAACGGCTAGATCACCATACATGACACGGGGGAGCCGTATACCTTCAGAGTCACGCACATCATAGCCAAACTTATCAAGCTGTAAGAAGCTATCCCATGTCGGCAACTCCATCCCAAAGTTAGTCATAGAGGCTCTAACGTCTGGACTGTAGAGGATGTGCTTGTACACGCGGTCTTCGTGGTTGCCTTTTGAGGCGATCTTGATGGTGGCTTTCGGCAGTACCTTCCCTATCATCTCCTCGTGGTGGAAGAAGACCTCTCGATCCTCAGCCATAGCGTCGGCACGCTCTAAGTCCTTTGAGAACCTTGATATCTGGTAGAAGTCAAAGATATCTCCGTTCCGGTGGAACACGTCAGGCTTGAGAAGTTTGGCGAAGTTACAGAACGCACCCCATAGGCCTTCGTCAAGGTAGGGGTCATGCGTGCAGCCACAAATCAGGGCTGTCTTGAGTTTCTTAGTCAAGTGAGCTCTCCCTTGTTTCAAATTTGTATATTCCAGTCCCACCAACATTAGCCATAATCATCTTGCCTTCTGATGCCTGAACCTCAACCCCAATCATTGCGCGACAATCATCGCTTTCACATAGTATGCCTACCTTGTTAGCGACCCATGCTGCTGTACCGCAGAATGGACAGTAAATCTTATACTCCATCATTTGTCCTCCATTC
>JAHIVR010000148.1 GCA_018816625.1 Nanobdellota archaeon
TAGATGATTTATGTATGGGGACTGATAAATTAAGAGAAAGATATTGTGATACTGAATTAACTTATACATCTGTAGATATTAGCTGTTCAGCAAGATATGGTGTTTTATGGTATTGTACAGAAGGAGAGTGTAGGGAAGGTGAAGCAGATGCAGATGAAGATGAAGAAGAGGAAGGTGAGGAGGTATCTGAAACAACTTTAATACTTTGTTCTGATGGAATAGATAATGATTTAGATGGCTTAATTGATTGTTATGATACCGATTGTTATATTATTTGTGGAGATTTTGATTATAGTTGTCAGCATATTAGCCCTTATCCTACTTGTGGTGGAACTTGTCCTATTGGTGAAGAGTGTATAGCTTATTATGTTTATGATGGAACACCTGATGGAGGATGGTGTGAATGTATGCCTTCAGGAAATACTGCTTGTGGTGATTCATTTCCTACTTGTGGAGGATGGTGTTTAAATGGAGAAATTTGTGTAGCAGATAATTTTGGTTGTTATTGTGAATTTGATTATATTGGGGATTGCACTGAATCAGATGAAGGAAATTATCCTTTAATAAATGGGGATTGTATTGATACTATTGGTGGAAGATATGTTGATTATTGCTGGCAGGATAAATTTCAAACTACTTTATATGAATATTATTGTTTAGGAGGAGAATGTGTTCCATTAGAATATAATTGTGCTGATTTTGGATTGTCTTGTGTTGATGTGTGGGATAGTGGTTCTTATTGTGGGACAGGAGAATTATGAAAATAAGAATAAACAAAAAAAAAGCAGTTCCAAATTTTAAGGAATATTTAAAAATATTAGCTAGTTCTCTTTTTGTTATTTATTTTGTTAAAACAATAATCTTATTTTTTTATCCAGAATTTATTAATTTACCAGATTTTTGGGGGTTGGTTATAATGGTAATCTTAATTGTTTATTTTAAAGATATTATAGAATTAAAAATAGGTGGGAGAGAATTCATATGAAACTTAAACCTAAGGAATTAAATACTTTGAAGTATTGGCTTCATTTAGGGGTTATAGCAACGATTGTTTTAGGTATCTTGCAGGTTTTTACTGGAGGGGATATGTTCAATTTAAAGAACATTCTTTATTCAATCCCATTACTTGCTTTTGGGGATATCTTAGCCCATACTTTGCTTGGAATTGACTAATGGATTTTATTCTTATTTTATTAATTATTTTTGGGGTTTATGCTTTTTATCAAAGAAAAAAAGGCAAGTCTTGGAAATCTTTAATGGGGTTGGCAATCATTTTCCTAGCTGTTTTATTTATAGAACCATCTCCTGACCCCCTTACGTTTGGAGCTTATTTGTCTTATAAAGGAATAGAATTCAGCTCAATTAATGCCTCTAATCTTCCAGCGATAATTTTTAATTTTGAAATATGGTCTATTTTAATTGGGGTGTTTTTGCTATTTATAGGAATTTGGGTTTATGGAATCAAACCTAAAAAAATACTTGAAAAGGTAAATCTTGGAAGATTTAATCTATGCGTAGGATTATCTTTTTTGGTGGTTATTTTAATAAGTTATTTTAATATTGTAAATTGGACAACCATTTTAATTATTTCGGCAATAGTGCCATTAATTTATTTTACAACATATAGAAAAGATAAAAGTGAGGCATTTGCTCTTTTAACAGTTCCCCCTCTCCTTATTCTTTTTGGGTTAAAAGATTTATTAAGATTTATCTTTGATAAGATTCCAATTCCTGAGTTATTACCTAATTTAAACAATCCAATTGTTTCTTGGATTAGCGTCAATTTGGGTTTTGTTCAAGTAAATAACATCTCTTTAGTTATAAGTGTTTTTATCTCTTTTATAATAGTCTTCCTTTATGTTAAAGTATTAAAAGAACGATTTTAGATAATTTTATAAACACAGAAACCTTTATAACCCAATACCAAATTTAGCCCACAATTCAAAATGAAAAAAGGTAAAATAACAATTATAGCAATATTCTTGCTTTTGGTATTAACTACTTCTCTTTTTATGTTTGTTAATCTAAATTTAGGGAGAGTAATATGAGAGGACCACATACTGAGAAAACAAAGAAGATAATGAGTTTAAAGAAAAAAGGGAAGCCTTGCGATTTTATTAAGACTAAATTCAAAAAAGGACATATTCCCTGGAATAAATATTTAACAAAAGAAACTGACGAAAGATTAGCTTATCTAGAATTTTTGGGTTTTAAGAAAGGGCATAAAACATGGAATAAAAATTTAACAAAAGAGATAGATGAAAGAATAAAAAATA
>JAHIVR010000149.1 GCA_018816625.1 Nanobdellota archaeon
ATTTTTTATTTTCACCAATAGGAGGCACGTCGATATTATACATCTATTTGTTGGTAGCAAGCGCTTTCTTATCATTTTTTATTACTAGAATATTTAAAACTACGATACAAGCCAAAACATTATTGTTTATTGTCATAACAGTAGTTATATCGTTTGTATCAAGGCAGGTGTTATTACTATGAAAAAAACAATAATAATATACATACTATTAACGGTGATTTTGGGAGGTTTTATATATGCTGATTGCGAAACTATAGAATTACAAGAGATAAACTTTAATAATAAGGATATTGGCAAATTTAAAAGCGTAATAATACAGGATTTTAATAATATCAGTACTGATTTAACATTAAAATTTGATAATATATTAATCAATAATTATATAAGTGTGTTGAAAGATTCAGATACCGATAACTTTAAATATAATCTTTTACTGACCAGTTTACCCCAAGAAAATATTAACAGCATATTAAACATTATCTATGAGGATTGTACAATATTAAATGTTCCAATTAATATCAATATTGAAAATAATAAATTAAGTGGATTATTTAATAAAGATTTAGTGAATACAAATAAAATTAACAGGGTTTTATTAACAGGTAATATATTCGATATTGAGTATAAAGTTATATTGTTGTATGTTCTGTTGTTTATAAGTTTAATTATATTAGTAGGCTTTATGTATATTGAGAATTTGAATATCATATTACGATTAATTTTTGGGTTAATATCGTGTATAATAATAAACGGGGGTATTTTATTATTCATAAAATGACATCCTCCATCACAATAAATTGTGAGGTTTCCATATGGAAGTAGATATAGGTTATGTAGATAGTTGGCAGATACGAGATGCAAAATATACGCATCCAAGTCATAGAACAGCAGTGATAGAGGTTAAACACTTAATGTTTATACTCTCAGAAGCTAAGGATATGGGTTTATTTGACAACTATGCTTATCAATGGTTTAAAAAGAACTTTGAAAAACAAGCAGAGGTGAAGCCAAATTCCTCCCACGACTAAATATAGTGTAAAACACAAAGTTTATATATAAGTTACACTATTAGATTATTGGTGATTATAAAATGATAAACAAACAATATTTGGCTGGATTTATTGATGGAGAAGGTTATCTATCAGTATTAACTCATAAAGATAGTAGGACAAGTAGAGGTTATACCTTACATCCAATAATCAATATAAGTGGTTCAGAAAAAGATGTATTAGATGAGATAAATAGATTGGTTAAAGGGAGGATAAGAACAAAACAAAAACAAAAAGGTTGTAAGAAAGTTTATGATATTCAAATCCAAGATTTAGAAGGAATTAAGAATTGTTTGAAAGTAATTTCTCCTTATTTATTAATTAAGAAAGAACAAGCAACACTATTAATTGAATTTGTTAATTTAAGGATTAAGAACAAAAATAAAGGTTATTCTGATAGAGAATTAGAGATAGCTCAAATATTTAAAACAATAAATAAAAGGGGTGAAAGTTGTTAGGATACTAAAGTCATGAGTATCCTTTGGCGATTATTATGAAAAAAACAATATTAATATTAATATTATTTATGTTTATGTTTATGTATTCTGTACATTCAGTACAAATTGGTTTCAACGGTACAGTTACACATGGCTATGTGGCCAACGCAGGAACGGGTGAGAATGCTAAATATGGTCAGAATGTAGTAACTAAATTTGATTACTATATGGTTAATATAACAGTCAATGATTATACAGTCTGTAAAACAAAAGGGTGTGTTTGTGGTGTTTGGTATACCACAGGTTTAATTCAAGACGTTAGTGTAGCCACACCGTATTTTAACACAACTTTGAACACTTCTGTAAGCAGGACAGTATATCTATTAAATCAATCAAAATTATTAACTAAGGGTGTGAATTATGTGACAGTATGTGGTACACAAGCTATAACATACACAATGGGTCAGATAGGTAGTACGAGTTTTCCTGTACAGACTCCACAAGTTAACTGGTCAACCGCGGTTGGTATTCAAAATAATGGACATCTATTATCGGTATTTACAACATTTGCCAGAAATATTGTATCAATCGGTTTGACAAACGCAACTGATATAGCTCCGCCGCCGGATACAACACCACCAACATGGGATGAAATACCACAAAATGTATCTATAGAATATTATTCACAGGCATTATATATCGACACGAACGCAACCGATGAGATAGCACTGGACACTTATTTCATTAACGATACAACACAGTTCAATATTACACAAAGCGGTGAATTAAAGAACAAAACAACATTATCTATTGGTTCATATTATGTTAATGTCAGTGTTAATGATACCAGTGATAATGTGGCAAGTGTACATTTAAAGATAACGGTAGACGACGCCACCGCCCCGATATTTACACAGACGCCGCAGAATAGAACATTAGAATATTTCACAGATAAATTATACATTGATATTAATGCAACAGATATATTGTTGGACACATATTTTATTAATGATACAACACGATTCAATATCACACAATCAGGCAGTTCCAACAGCAATATCAAAAACACTGATTCCAAACTGGCTTCTTCATCCCTTATTAGAGAAAAAATACGATGCCGTAATATCAAATGAGCATAAAGGAATTGGAGAAAATGCCTCACATATCCTCGATATTATGTCCTCCCCAAAAGGAGAAAGGTATATGAAGATGATTCAGGATTCAATGGGAGAGAATGTTGATGTTAATGTAAAAGAATTGACAGCAAAATTACAAATTGCAATTGGTGGGAGCAGTTTTTATGACCAAAGTTACAAGCCAAGAGG
Source organism: Nanobdellota archaeon (assembly GCA_018816625.1). Classification (GTDB taxonomy): domain Archaea; phylum Nanobdellota; class Nanobdellia; order Pacearchaeales; family GW2011-AR1; genus JAHIVR01. Next base: position 2,812 of record JAHIVR010000149.1, read on the forward strand.
AGAAACACTCCTATTTAAGGCATACCCTTATATCGACAAGATTACTAACTTTTTACAGCCTGTTTTAGGAAGTATTAATGTGGGAACAACAGAGTTTTATTTTGAAAAGGCACAGCAATTGACAATTAGTGCGATGAATGACTGGGGTTCAAGGTATCAGATTAGTCCACATGGATTTGAGGCACTGAAGGAGGCAGACCAAAAGGCAAGTTTTTTCAACTGGATTTACATAGTTGTTATGCTTTTACCAACATCAATTTTTATGTTTATGGCTTTGAGAAAGAAAAAGAAGATAGTATGGAAACACTTGATTTGGATTCCAATAACTTTCATTGCTGTGTTGGTAATCATTTATGCGATAATTTAAAAAGGAAAATCAGTTAATAATATGAGATGGATAAACGAGGTAAAATTGCTGTTGTTAGTGTATTATTAATTCTTTCTTTAGTTTTTATTCTCTCTTTTGTTGGTGGTGATTCTGGGAAATCGCAGGTTAAACAGATAAAAGATTACGACGGAAATTTAGTTAATGAAGGGGAAAGTTTTCTTTGGAAACGAGATTCTGGTTCAGAAACATATAAAAATTCAGACGGGACAATGACGAAAATTCTTGGAGGTTCTTACATCGACGACAAATCAAGAAGATTTCCAGTTTATAAAAAATTAACAGATGTTGTTTCAATGAATCAGACAGAAGAAGGTTATTTGATTTCTTGGTATGATAAAGAGGTTGAAGTTAAATTAAAAGTTAAGGAAAAAAATAAAGATAGTACAGAATTAAAAGATTTCAAAACAGAAAAATTAAACATAAAAGAAGATAAAATTTTAGAAGATTTAAAAGGAAATTATCATTTCTATTGGGAATTAGAAGATACAGATGCAAAAAATTCAGGCAAGGTTTCAAATACAAAATTCAAGGATATTGAAAGTTTTGAAATAACTGTTCAGAATACAAATAAAGACAAGCATTCAGACAAGCAAAACTCCTCAATAAAACAGGAAGGAATCAAGTTTATTTTAGACGACGGAATTGTTATTAATTTAGGTGATTTGATTGAAAATAATTTCACTCTTGAAAAAACTTCTGACAATTCTGTTAAAATTTCTCCAAATAAAACTGCTGGAAAAACTTTGGATGTTTCAAAGATAAGTTTAGACCCTACTATTACTTTACAGAATAATGAAACAGAAAACATTTTAGATGGGGAACTTGATTACTCTTTCGCTGGGGGTTCATATGGTGAAGGATTTTTCAAGTTTAATCTATCTTCAATCCAAAACCAAAAAGTGTTAAATTCGAGTTTTAATATTTATGTTCCATCAATTCCAACTAATTTTAGCGGAAACTTGAGTATATTTAGGGTAAACAATCAAACATGGAATTCAACTAATTTTAATGTTAGTATAATGAATAGTGCATCTATGAATAGAACAAATTTAACAGGAATTGCATCTGCTGTTGGTTGGATTCAATTTAATGATACAATAACAGCCCTTTTAAATCAAGAGTTAAATTCTGGAAATGAATTTATAACATTTAGGATTTGTAATTCAGGTAGTGATATTTGTTTAAATACATTTGGAAATTTTGCCTCTAATGGAGCGACCATTCAATTAGGGGATGGGAGAAGTGAACCTGAACAGACAGATGCTATTTCAGTAGCAAGTGGGGAATATTCCACAGATGTAACAAAAAAACCTTATTTAAATATTACTTATGAACCAAAGATAAATATCCTATCTCCAACCCCCAACCAAATTTTCACACAAGATTCTCCAACAGCATACCTAAACATCTCCACATCAACAAATATGTCAACTTGCTACTTCAACAACGGAACAAACAATTACACCATGTCTTCTGTTAATTCAACTTATTTTTACAACGACACAGCAGGAGATATTTTATTAGATGGCTCACACACATTAACTTTCTGGTGCAATCAATCAAGTGACGGAACTTGGGTTCAGTCAGATTCAGTTTCCTTTGATGTTG
>JAHIVR010000150.1 GCA_018816625.1 Nanobdellota archaeon
AGGAATATTAATGCATATTGAAAAAGCTATAAAGCTAAAAAAAATATTAGAAACAATAATAAACGAATATTCTGGTAAATTAACAGAAAAAATTCAAGAAGCTTTTAATGGTAAGGTTTATGAGTCAGAACAGTTTGCTGATTTTGATTTGATGGAATCTAAAATTCCAGAATTACCAAAAGAAGAAAATAATAATGATGAAGAAACTATAATTTCTTACTATAATTTATTATTAAGATTACAATCAAATAAAGAAACTGCAATAACTGGATATAAAATACAAAAAGATTTTAGGGATAATCTTTTAAAAAAATGGGAACAGATGACAGAATCTTATGTTAAGGAACTTGGTCTAAATTTTTTTAGGGAGTTATTAGATGGTGTAAGATTTTTAATTGCCCATGCTTATTTAAATAGATTTAATCGTAGAATAGAAAATGGATTATTAATTCCAATAAAAGAAGATTTTGAAGTTGCTATGAAACTTATGAGACAATCTATTTCATTCAAGTTTAGATTAATTCGTTCAGAAAGTTTTGCTAAAGGGTTAAAAGATGCAAAAGATTATAAAAAAATAATGGAATCAGACAAAATTCCAGAACAAGTTAAAGAAATGATTAGGGGTTTAGTTGAAGTGAAAGGTAATGCTGTAATAAAAAGATAAACTATTAAATAAAAAATTTAGCAACTATTTATAAACAAAAAAAAGTTATTAAAATAATCAATAAACCAACTTAGTTGGATTGATAAAAATCGTAAATGGCTTAGCCAACGAAATTAAATAAAAAAATGCAAAATAGAAATAAAGTAATATTTAGTTTACTTTTAGGGATTACTTTCTTGTTGAGTCTTAGTGTTGTTAGTGCTGGTGTTAGTATTATATCTCCATCTGCAAGTGCAACAATTTCAGGAACAACTGTTTTTAATGTAACAAATGCTTCAGCATTTGATGAGATGGTAAATTGTACAATTTATCTAAAATCATCATTAACAGCTAATAGTTCTTGGACAAGTGTTGGAACATTTGATAATGATACATTATCCAATGTTAATGGCACATTTGGTAGTGCTACATTTGAAGATGCAAATAACTATATCATTAATGCAACTTGTAGAAATTCTTCAAACGATTTGTCTGATGATACTAACACAGGGATAATAGTAGATAACACAGTTCCAGTTGCTTCAACAGGTTTAACTCCTACATCAGATGATGATGGTGCTTTGACAATTAGTGGAACAGTTACTGGAGCAAGAACGACATCTTGTGTATTGTACTTTGATGGAATCAATCCAGGTTCTCCAACATATACAATGACTCACACAGGAGATAATTGTTCGTATGATTTCACAACAATTCCAGAACAATCTTATAGATGGTATATAAGAGCAAGTGATGAAACTAATACTACTGATTCAAGTACCCAAACTACAACTGTAAGTATAGATACACCCTCTAATTATTTATTTCAAGGACAGAAAGATATAAGTGTTAGTGAAGGTGGAACTTTGAGTGTTGTTAGTAATAGAGTTGCAGGAATTCCTGTTTGGTTAATTGGATTAATAGTTGTTTTAGTAATCGGTGTTGTAATCGCTAAAAGAAAATAGTTAAGTAGGTTATTAGAATGAAATTCATATTCAGATGGAGATTTATCTCTAGGGGAGAGAGCTCCGAATAGCGAGTAGTAGATAAGGAAACTTATTTGAACTATGACACAAGACTGGATAGGAGACAGTAAATAGGTACGCTGTTTAGGTTGTCTTTATCAGTGCTTGAGTATAGGAACGATAAGAAGAATTATTATATGAAAACTATTTGACCACCTCAATTGAAAGGAGAAGAAAAAATATATGCAAACAAATATGGTTATGTGGATTGTCGCAATTTTGTTAGCGGGAGTAGGTTTGATAGCATTTAGCCGTAAAGAGAAAAAAGTAATGGGATTCGGTAAGGGTCTTGTTGGTTTTGTCTTTTTGGGTGTTGGTGTTGCTATTGCACTTATGCAACTTGGATACTTATCTGATTTAGGATTAAGTCCTTTGGCGGCAGGTGTTGGAGCTGGTGTTGGTGTGGGAGATACTCAAGATAATCTTCAAGCAGATGTTTTAGGTTGTGATTTAGGAACAAAGACAACTGTTACATTGTCAGCAGTAGATAAGTATACTTCAGCATCAGCAGGAACAACTCATAGATATAGAATCAATGGGAATCCAGCTTTGACAGTTAGTAATGCTGGAACTTTGACAGCTTCACCTGGAGACAAAATTTCTATTCTTTGGGGTAATGAAACTGATGCAAGTTATTACGGAGACGTTAGTAATGTAGTTGTACCTTGTACAGGAGCAAAGACTTTCACAACTGAACTTGTTCAGAATGGGTCTTTGACAATTGAAGTTTTCAACG
>JAHIVR010000210.1 GCA_018816625.1 Nanobdellota archaeon
TCATCGAGGTTTAACCACCTGCCTATCCTTCAACTGCCGTTTGATTACCTCGGCTATGCTGGCTAGCTTGTCCTGCCCCTTCTCTTCCTCAAGCGGGCTTTTGCGTTGGTCTATACACTCTTTGCATCGCTTTCTGTGAGACTGCCCCATTATCCTACCTCCGCTGGTACTTTACCTTGACCACCGCCCCCAGGCAAACCCCTCGCACCCATGAGCGATATCAGCGCATTGGCGTTGCCGCCCTTCTCCTCTACCTGAGGCTGCCCAGACTGTCCCTCCTGCCCCGGCATCTGCACAGGCTGGAGCATCTGCCTTACAGCCATAACGTAAGCATGGCAACAAATCTTCCACTGTGTTTCCTTCAGGGCGGCTTCAACCTCGTCTTCTGTTTCGTCGGCTTCTTCAGCAAAGCGAAGTGCCATCTCTGCCAGTGCCAGTGCCGGTATTGACCGCTTCGCCTTCTCCAACTCCATCTCCCGCATCCACCCGTCAGGGTCCTCCACCATCAAAACATCTTCCAGAATATACTTCAGTGGCGCTCTGCCCCACAGAGCCAGCGCCCGCGCCTCGTTGACAATCTCTAGTTTTGAGTTCTTCGTCATCAACCGGCACGAGATTGAGTATTGCTTCGAGTCTTTAATAGTCCCTAGCGCAAACTTCTTCTGGCTCCCGTATGCCCCTATCTCTACCTCACCCTTGTATTCCTTGCCTATCAGCGAAGCCATGTCCACCATCAGCCGCTTTAGCTGCGACAAGCCCATCTGCAACGCAGTTACACGAGACTGGAAGAGTTGATTCAGCAGTTCAACCTCCGTTGCTACCTCTATCGCAGACGGCGGTGAAGTGTATGCCCTTGGCGACATTGGCGCACCATCGTCCATCTGCGCCATTATATCCTGTCTCGATGTCATTGAAGCCTTGTTCAAGTCTCCCCTGGGCACCGGGATATGGCGCTCACCCTTCCTCACAGCTTTCGACTCCCCACTCTTCGGCACAGGCTCAGAGGGTCTGCCATCAAAAACCTCCCGCTCCTGCTCATACGGCGGGGCCAGTATGTCCATCCCTATCGTCTGCTCGATTGACAACTGCCGGTTTAACTCCTCGTTCAACTTCCGAATCAGGAAGTAGATGTCTTCCCCCTCGTGCTCGATGTATCCCCTACCCCGAAACATGAACCCGGACGGAGCTACCACTATCACTTGCGGCAGTTTCCCGTAAGGATTCTTCTGCCTGTACGCTATCTGCTTGTTCACCCAGAACTCGTTTTTCTCCAAGTCCCAGAAGTCTCTCGCCTCAATAAGCTCGTTCCCGCTCAGTTTTACCTTGAAATACTCACCCATCCCCTGCGCCGCCATCCGCTCGTATTCCTCAAGCTCCTGCTCCATCTCATCCTTGTAGCGCCAGTATATCGGAGCTGCCCATCGCCCCTTCACATACGGCACATAACGCATATCCAGGGGCACACAGTCTATCTTGTACTCACCATTCTCTACCCTTGCCGTCCACTGGACACCTATCCGGCCCCGGTTGCAGATGTGCTTCGCCCAGAATGTGACTAGGTCCGGCACATCTTCAAAAGTCTCGTTCAGGCAGATGTTGGTCTGCGCTATGTTCGCATCCAAGAACTCCTCGACCGTCCGGGCTTCTCTCTTCGCTACCTGCCCCTCTACTACCGTCTGCCACTTGTACGATGCCAGATTCTCAATAACCCTGTGCCCGTATGCCGCCGCCCTGTTCCCGGTAACGTTCACCACGTTATCGAGCTTCTTCTTCCCGTCAAAGGACTTTAGCTCGAAGTCCTCCATGTTCAGCATCTTCTCGGTCTCGTCCATCCTGGTATGCAAGGGGGACAGCGCCGACATCCGCTGTTGAATCTTATCCCATGTGGTGTTATCCGCCATTGCTTATCTCCTCTAGTTGTCAGCCGGTCGAGATGCCTCTGTCTATCGGCACAGAGAAGCCACCCGCGGTCTCTCCCGAGTCGTAATACGGTGTCGCGTAGTAAGCCTGCTCGTCCTGGACAGTCACCCAGCCGGTGCCGCCGCAGCTGTGGCAGTTAATTGTGGTGTCGACATACGAGATGATTGATGTGTCCTCAACAACAGGACATGGGACTATCCGAACGCCTATTCCCCCACACACCGGGCACTTCTCCGCATGTGCCATTACGTAGTCCTCCATAGGTTGTGATTCCTATTCAAGATTCTTTGAATCCGTCCGTTGCCTCTCAATAATCTGCGCTATGCGCCGCCATTCACCCTCAGA
>JAHIVR010000151.1 GCA_018816625.1 Nanobdellota archaeon
AAGGGAAAAAAGTTGGATTGGAAATATCAAAAAGTAGAGAAAAAATAAGACTATTTCCATTAGAATATGGTAGAAAATTAACTCCCTCAAATAGAGCAATAAAGGTTTTGCTAACTGAAAAATCTCTCTTAGAGATAAAATCAAGTGTAGAAATAATATTAAACCCTAAAGATTTTGGATTTAGCATAAAAAATTCAATATACGATCAAGATGCAAAATCTCTTTTCAAAGAGGCTTTAAAAGAAGGTTTTATTTTAGACAATTATAGAAGCACCCCAGCAAATCATAAGGGAGATTTATCTTTATATTTAAGAGATAAGAACATAATTATTGAGATCACCAAAGCCAATTCTTACAAAGGTGCTTATTTTAAGGTTGGTCAATGTTTTATTCAAAAACAGTCTTGGCCAAATAGTATTCAATATTTAATTTGCAAGAAGAACTTTTTATCAAAAGGTAGTGAAGATGCAGTTAAAAAATTAAAAGTGAAAATCATAAACACAAATTTTAATAAAGGATGGGAAAAAGAAGTTATTAGAAAGATAAAAAATGAAATCTAAAGAAATAATTAAACAAATGGAAAAGCAAGGGTATAGATTTGTAGGAGATCATGGCGCTGTGAAAATTTGTAGATGGACAAAAAATTCCTTAAGAAATCAGGGTGAATGTTACAAAAACATCTTTTATGGAATTCCTACATGGAGATGCTGCCAAATGACTCCTTGGCTTGGATGTGATAATTCCTGCATACACTGCTGGCGTGCCATAGAGCTAGATTTTAATAAATTAATAAATAAAAATAAAATACAAACCCCAAAAGAGATTGTTGACGGATGCATCGCTGCACAAAGAAAATTATTGCAAGGATTTAAAGTAGACCCAAAAAGCAAGAAGAAACAACTGAGTAGAGCAAATATGAAAAAATATGAAGAAGCCCAGGAACCAAACCAGTTTGCAATTTCTCTAAGTGGGGAGCCTACTCTTTACGAGCCAATTGGAGAGCTGATTGCAGAGTTAAGAAAAAGAAAAAAAACAAGTTTTTTGGTCACTAACGGGCTTTGTCCAGAAAAGCTTGAAGAAATAAATAAAAAAAACAATTGCCAACCCAGCTTTACATTTCTGCGAATGTTCCTAATGAAGAGATGTACCAAAGGTTTCATAGAAGTTCTAAAAAAGATGCTTGGAAAAGATTAATGAAAAGTCTTGATATTCTGTCTAAACTTAAATGTAGGACTGTTTTTAGAATGAATCTCGTTAAGGAATTGAACATGAAACCAGAGCATGTAAAACAATACGCTAAACTCATTAAAAAAGCTAAACCAATGTTTGTTGAAATCAAGGGTTTCATGTCTGTTGGTTTTGCTAGACAAAGATTGGGATATGAAAGAATGCCTTTCTACGAAGAGATGCACAATTTTGCTAAGGAACTTGCTAAAGAAACCGGACTAAAGATTTTGGATAGTCACAAAAGATCTCGGGCTTTTGTTTTGGGAAAGAATAAAAAAGATCTCAAGATTAGGAAAGATCAACTTTAATGTGGGGGAGATGTCCTGCTTCTACTAGCCTTAGTCTATCGCTATAAACAAGACAGTTTGCCATACAAATCCTTGTTTGAACCTCTATGTTGTTTCTTCCTCTTTTTGAGAGAGTTCTATCTTTACCATTGGCCCATTCAACATTTCCAGCATACGAACTATAAGTTGGACACGTATCGCAAAAATTACCTAAAGGTAATACCTCTTCTAGAACCAATTTTTTTCCCATTACAAGTCTATAACGCCTTCCCTTGTTAGGGCTGCGAATCTCACTCCTACCGGGAGATTAATAAGGGCAGAAACCAAAGACATGTGTTCCTTCCCATTTCCAGAAGCAAGTGATAAAGCAACCTCCATTCCATCTATCTTTCCTTTAAGCTTTCTTGAAAACTCTTCTTTTAATGCTACTAGTTTTTGATCCAGATCAACTTGTATGAATTCGAATGGTTTTTCGTGGGTGAAGGTTTTGGCGAATTCACTTCCAAGAAGGAGAATCTTGTCCCACTCTCCGTATTTCATCAAACCAGAGACCTGCGCCCACGTTCCCTTTCCACTTGATAATAAAGCTATTAGTTCCATTTTATTTTTGAAAAGAAAGCCATGCTCCTCTTGGAAAATTTTGGGCATACAATTCTCTTTTAGAAGAGATCATACATCCAACTAAAGATAAGGCATCTAACTCAGCTCTTCTATTAAATTCCCTTTCATTAGTAGGTTGTATCCAATATCCTCTATTAGGAACAACTTTTCCTCTCCAATTAATCATACAACCCAAATTCCCTCTTGCAAAAGTAATTAGATAAGGTTTTAACTCTCTTCCTTCTCTTTTAATAGCTATTGTTGGGCCAGTCATTTTAGATGCTCTTCCAACTTCAAAATACTGGGTTTTCATTTTTATTCAAGTGATACTAATTGAGGAGCTCCACAAAGAACAAAGGCCATGCTCTGCATAAAATGTTCTTCTTGTTGTTGTGCATAAACTTGTTTTAAACTTAAAGCTTTTTCTTCATCAACTTCTGCTAATGAATAACCATTGTTTGATTTTGGATTACCAAAAATAGTTGTATGCATAACTTGGTTTGGATCAGACTCTCCAGCAATAGACTCAACACTCTTACCTTGTCTTTTAACAACAACTGAAACTCTGTTGTCAGAACTTTTTCTCACAACATAATATCTTGGGGATTTATTTTTCATTCTTAAAGTAAAAGAAGGATATTTATAAGGATTGTTGTAACAGAAAATATTAAATATATGTGCAAACTTAAAAAAACATGATTGACCAAGTAATAATAGTCATTTACCTTCTTGTTATGCTAAGTGTGGGAATTTATTTCTCAAGGAAACAAGGAAATAAAGAAAACTTTTTTCTTGCTAATAGGGACTTAAAAGGGTTCCACACATCTGCAAGCATTTTATCCACTGTTGCTGGAGCTGGAATGGTTTTTGGGATAGCTGCAATGGGATTTACTTATGGGTTTTCTGCATTTTGGTTTCTTGGGGCAGGCTTAGCCGGATTCCTTCTCTTTTCTTTGGCAGTTCCGAAAATAAAGAAAATAGCCGATGAACATAATTGCATAACCTTACCTGAATTGTTGAAGACTAAACTCGATAACAAATGTATGATAATTTCGTCAATAATCACAATGGCTATTTTTGGAGGAATAATCGCGGTTAATTTTCTCGCAGCAGGAAGAATTATACAGATAGTTTTTAATCTGCCTCTTGCACCAGTTGTTATCGGATTTGGAGTGATAGTTACTCTTTACAGTTTGCTGGGAGGGTTCAGAGCAGTCGTCTGGACAGACATAATCCAAGCATTCATAATTTTTGTTGGGCTTATTTTAATCTTTGTGATTACTTTAAACTTTGCAGAAGGTTTTGGGGCATTGGAAAATTTGCCTTCGACATATAAAGACCCCTTAGGAATAGGATGGGTTTTGATTATCGGGGGCTTTCTTAGTGTAGTTCTTGCAT
>JAHIVR010000152.1 GCA_018816625.1 Nanobdellota archaeon
AGAAAGATATTTAATTTTGAAAAGGTTTTTATATTGTTATCCCATATTTTTAGCATGGGTCGTAGACATAGGAGGAGTAATAGGCACAGAAGAAGTAAATATAATTTTCACCATAAACCACACATATTTTCTTGGAGTTTAGTTTTTGCATTGGTGCTTTTACTTATTGCATATATGTATTCTCAGAGCATGCATTTCTTCGCATACTCTCTTGTTTATGGTTTTACTCCTGCTGTGTATTGGGTAATTGTAGGGGTAATTGCACTTGCAATATACTTCATAGGAAGGAATTAAAATGAACAAAAATCAATGGTATGCTTTAGGAATAGGGCTATTTCTCTTTGGAGCCATACTTATCTTATTTGCCCCGAGTTGTCTTAATGTTAGTGAACAAATGTTGGGTGCTTGTTATGTTAGGAGATATGGTTTTGGCATCCCCAGTCTATTGATGGGGATTCTTGGTATAATTTTCTTTTTTGTTGGGGTGTTTGAAAAGAAAAAATAACCCCCACTCTCTATCTCCCTACTCCTCAAATTGAACAAAAACCAACATCAGGCTCAAACACAGGAAAAATCATTTATGATAGTTTAAGATAAAGAATTAGAAAACCTAAATCGTCTGAACCAACTGTGGACTAGGTAAGTTTGGTTTGTTTTCCTGTATAATTATTGGATTTTTTTCAAAAATCTTATTTCTTATTTTCAGCTGATAGTTTAATCTTAGTTCTATAACATTATTTTCAATCTTGGATTCGAACTGCCATTTTGGAATTTCCCTTAAATTTACCTTAGACATACCCAAGAACTTGGACGCCTCAAATAATTGTATGCCTACGATAAACTTTTCCTCATCAACATCTATAACCATATTCTGAAATTCCAATGAAAAGTCGTATTCTCTGTCTTTTATCTTAAAAAATAGAATATCATTTGCATAATCATAGTCCATTTCACCTTTTCCTTCCAAATGTCTGTGTTTTATATCTTTGGTATTTGCCATTCTTCTATAAAATAGAATGTAACTATTTTAACCTTTCTGTTCTGCAAATCTACTATCATTTTCAAGTTTTTGCTTTCATACTTGTAAAATACAGCATAATTGCCTTTATACTGAAAACCAACTAAAAATGGCTTTTCTTCAGTTAAAATTCTTCTTAATTCCTCACAAGTGTATATTTGCCTTTGTTTTTCACTTAGTCTAAAAAAGTGTGGTCTGTGCATTCAATTTGTTCTTTTTCATATTCTGCGATGAATTTCTCAAATTCCTCAAGGTCCACCTTTTTCTGAATCATTGTATCACCAGTCATGCCTTTTAGAGTGGAGCATATTATAAAAACTTTCTTAAACTCCCCTCCCTTTACTCAATCATGAACAGTCAAACTTACCCTCCCTCTCAATCCACCACAAACTGGTCCAAAATTATAATGTGGGCTATTATCATTGTAGTTATATTAGCAATCATTGTTGTGGTTTATTTCTTGCTTAAGGGAAATAAAACTTCTCCAGATCAGTGTATATCAGACCATTACAACTGTGAAGATTTTGAAACTCAACAAGAAGCACAAGAAATCTTTGAATTATGTGGCGGAATAGATAATGATGTTCACAGGCTAGATGCGGATGGAAACGGGATTGCTTGTGAGGGGTTACCTTAGAATAATAGCAAAAAGCTCTGCATCACTCAGAGCTTCAGGCCCATGACTTTTAAAACGTTCTCGGGGTCTGTTTTGTTCTGGGAGGTCGAGGATTTTCATGTTTATTTTAAGGATTCATTTGTTAAAAATTTATACTTCCTCCCCCAAAAACCCATTTAAACTATCCTCCAGAACCTAGCCAGTCTTCCACAGGTTTTTCCTTTAAATCTTTAGATAAATACAGCATTTCTACTTCATGACTTATGTCCTTAACAGCATTTTTGTCTTCAACCTTTATTGTTGTTTCATAATGGGTTTTAAACCCACTATAAGTAAAATTAATAGAGCCTAGAAAGGCTATTTCTTCATCTATAACAAAAATCTTTGAATGTACGAGTTCAGTGCTTCTTGGGTTTTTTCCAGTAGTAGAATCAAATACCTTTATTTTGAAGAGAGGTTTATATTTGAATGTGTATTCTAAAATATAAAATGAAGAAAACAGAGAAGCCATACTTAAGAAAAAGAATATTCCTGCAAAAATGAATAGGATAGAAAAAACAAATGCAAGAATTACCAACAAAACTGAAACTGCTAAGAACCAAATAAAAGATTTAACCAGCATTTTCTTCATTTTTCCTGACTTTTTATCATGAATTTTTTCCTTTTTAACTAAATCTGATGTTTTGAAATCTGAATAAGAATTATTTTCTATTTTATCGCATGTAACCAGAGTTATTTCTACGTTCTTTTTATGCAAAACAAGAAGGTCTTTTATATAATCTGGAGAAAGATAAGGCGAAACAATTTTTACAGATTTTTTGGCATTTTTTATTTTTTCGTGAATTTCCTTTCCAGCTTGTCTTCCAATGTAAATTTGGTCTTTATTGCTAGAGGTTATCATTTATTAATTAAATATACCTATTTTATATTTGTTCTTGCTTAAACAAAAACCCATTTAAACTATCTCCCTCAACTCTCCTTTCCAAACTTCAAAAACCTCTCTCTCGGCCTCCCATCCTCCGGAAAATCTTTGATTTTCATGCAGACAGATGATTTCTTATATTAATAATTTTTTGTGTTCTTGAGATTACGCTTTATGCAACTCAACCCAAAATCATATCAAAAAAATGTCCCAATAAGATGTTTTATATTCAGAGTGAATAAATTTAACTAAAAGTTTATATTTTTTAGGATCATCCCCCTTTAGTCCTTTTCTTATTGCTTCATCAGCATCTTTCATAGAATTAAGATATTGTTCTCTATGTCTATTTGAAATGACAATTGGGGGATATCCAAGTAAATCTAAAATATGATTCATCAACACTCTCCCGGTTCTTCCATTTCCATCTGAAAAAGGATGTATATTTTCAAATTTATGATGAAATAAAATAGCTAAAATTAAGGGATGTAGTTTGTTTTTATTCTCCTTATACCAATCCAACAAAACATTAACATCAGCTTTAACATATCTAGCAGAGGATGGTTTAAATGGCTGACCCAATATCTTAATATCATGATTTCTAAAACCTTTTCTCATATCTATGTTTTCTAAAAGCATATCATGAATTTTTATAAGAAGCTCAGCATCAATCTTTGGTTTTTTATCTTTTAAATAATCAATAACTTTTTTTGTGTTTGTAAGATCATGAACTTCTCTTAAAGTTTTATTTTTAGGTAAAATATTTTCCTTAAACAAATTATAAGCCTGTTTCAAAGTTATAGTATTTCCTTCTATAGAAGTGCTATTTACTGCAAAATTTATTAAAAAACTTTCAAAGATTTCTGCTTGAGTTAATATGTGTTCTTTTAAAAATTTCTTTTTATAATGGTGAAGTATTGCTTCAACATCTAATTGTTGTTGCTTTGTTAGATAAAAATTCTTTTTTAATTTAGAATTTTTTACTTTTTCTAAATAAATATTTCTTTCTAAAAAATTCTTCAGAGTCCTGTAAGACTTTCTTATTTTATCTTTATACTTTTTCTCTAAACTATCAAGATTAACTTTAGATAAATCACTTCCTAGATTACATAAATCTTTAGTGATAACCTGATTTCCCTTTCTCACAGAGATTCTTAATGTATAATACTTTTGATTTCCTACTTTCTTAACGTGAATATATACCATAATAATTATAAGGGAGATTGGTATTTAAATCTTTCCCCTTACATTGCCTTAACATAGTTGTAGGGGGAAACACCTTTGCCGAACCTTTCAAAGAGTTCTGCATCGCTAGGGGCTTCAGGCCCATTACTTTTAAAGCGCTCTCGGGGTCTGTTTTGTTCTGGGAGGTCGAGGATTTTCATTCTGGGTTTAAGAAGGGAAAAGAGATTAATAATGTTTTTATACCAAAGAAGAGATAAAAATCATTGAAGATAGTTTGAAATAGCAAAAATTTATAAGGTTTATTCACTACTTTTTTGCTGTGCAAAAAAGAGGGTATTAAAGGTTGACTAAATGTTTAAATAGGAGAAATAATTGGCCATAATATGGAATTAGTGTCATTAAAACAGGTTTCTCCGGAATCTAAGATTTTACTACTCAAGGAGTTAGGTTACGGATCAGACGGAGAATTTGTATTGGATTCTCAAGGAAATAAAGTTGTGGACAGGTATTTAGAAATTCCAGTTAAGGTTGAGAATATGGTTATTTTACCTGGGAGTGAGATAATCCTTGATGATAATGAATTAAGCATCTCTAGATATCTTGAGGAGTTCGGAGATGTCTTATGATCCGGTAGAGAGTGCTGCAAAAGGTGCAACAGAAGGATTTCTAAATTGGGGCACAGATTTAATCAAAAAATTTGCCTCTAAATTTAAAGACAAAGAACTTGCCTTTATCCAAGATGAAAAGACAATAAAACGGGTTAAAGACCAGTATCGTTCCGGAGAATTAGCTTTCTATAAAGAATACATAAATGATATGGAAATGTTATTTTTACTCAAAATGGGTTTGACTTTAAGAAGCCTAGAAAAAGATAAAGAAATTGATAGAAAACAAAATTTGAGAAGCAAAATTTTTAACAAATATGAGGTTAAAGGTTTGCATATAGCCCAATTTGTGGAAAATGGAATTCTCAATAGATATATTGGAATATTGGAATTTTGATTGATGATATCATTTCGCTGGATAAGTTCAAAAAAGATATTCTAGATATCCTGAATAACATAGAGAAACATGTCTTATTTGTGAAAAAAGACGATAATGAAAGGAGCATAATAAAACATGCCACCACTATTATTAGCACTCATTTATCTATGATCTTTATAGTTTCGGGCATGTTTTCTGCCGCAAAAATAGTGAGAGATTGCGAAGAAAAATTAAGAGAATTATTGAATGATTATGAGTTAGAGAAAATGAGTAGTGGCGAAAAAGAAAATTTATTCTTTAAGCGAGTTTTAAAAAAGAGAATTGATTAAATCTCTCTCTCGGCCTCCCATCCTTAGGAAGGTCTTTGATTTTCATTGTAAATTTAATAAGAAGGGGGGAGATTTAAATCTTGGGTTGAATTTCAAAACACTTAAAAACAGAGGATTTATGGCTTGAACATGGCATGGCTAAAAAGAAATGACAAAGGATACCCCCTTACAAAGAAAGGAGAACTCATGCATAGAAAAGTAGCTGAAAAAAAGAGAGGTCGTCCTTTAAGGGATCATGAGGTTGTTCATCACCAAGATGGAGATAAGACTAACTTTAGAAAAGACAATTTATCTGTAATGAGTAGGTCTTTTCATTCAAGGCTACATAGTAAGAAAAAGAGTTCTTGGTAGTTCCAAAAACCTTAAAAAGAGTTATTTTATACTTGGACTATGAACAAAATACAATTTGATTCTACTGGAAAACCAGTAATGCCAGAAAGTGTTAAACAAGATCTTGAAAAGGAGAAAGATAGTGTTGTATTAACAAAGATTCAAGTTAGGTTAAATAATCCTGCAATAGCACAATTAAAAATAGTGGATGGAGAAAATCTGCAAAATCCTCAATCTATATTGAGTGAAATTAAGAATTACTGCAATTCATTCATTGATTCTAGATATTCTTCTGTAGATACAAGTATTATGTCTCGTGAAGGGGCACTAATTGTTGAATCTCGTGCTTCTTGGAAGATGTATTCTTTCTTTGAGGCATTGGTCAAGGAATTGAAAAGTAGAATAAAAAATCTTAATGTTGTGGTTAGGGGAAGTTGGGAAGGTAGTAGGGATCATTACCTATAGACTTCTTGTTCAAAAAGAAACATATAAAAAAGAACACATTCATCCCTTTTTTATGAGTAAAATACAATTTGTTTCTATCCTTAAAAATGATTGAAATCAAAGGAATAGAATATGAAAAAATAGGGATGGATTCAAGCGCCCTTATTTGTTTAGCAGTTCATTCATATAGTCTTTGGGCATTTAAAAAAGAATTTTGCACTCCCATTAGAAAATTTTATTTTTCTGTAGAATCAAAAGCAGAATTTATAGGTGTTTTAATAAATAAATACGCAATCAGCCCAGAAGATGCAAGGAGTCTCTGGGAAGTTGTTTCAAATGAGATTAGCTTAACTTAATTAATTAATAAGCACTTGCAATCAATGGAGAAACATACTCAGATTTTTTTAAGGGTGGAAGTTTTTGAATTATTGTTTTGTTATCCTTGTCTTTTAGCTCTAAACTGATAAACCATGTATTTCTCCATTCATCGTATTTTGCGTTTATTTCCTTTAAATTAGACAAAAAGTGTTTAGTCAATTCCTTGTTTTGATTTCCAAAAAACTCAGAGGCATAGAAAATCTCAAGTCCTACAATCCCCTTTTCTTTATTTATATCTATATTCATAAAATCTGCAAATTCAATTGTCTCGCTTGGAGCAACATCTGAATAAATCGTTAAAACATCATCTTGAGAACTATAATGGAAGCTTATTTTCATATTATTTTGTAGGTTATTTACTTTTTAAATTTTGCTCTGTGATACCTTTTAACTGTGCTTTGGCTTAGAGGATAAATGGAGATTATTCTAATTTTATCTGTAAACGTTATAACATAAACTCTGCCTCTTTTAGAACTGTAGACATGATATGTTTTGTATCTTTTTTCGCCTTCCTTTACCTGTCTTTCTACGAATTTTAGGTCTTTAAATTCAAGCAATGCTTTTTCTAGCTCTTCAATAGAACAACTGTTTCTAAATTCAATATATTCTTTTGGCTTCCCATATTCTAGCCCTCTTTCTTTGTATTTTTCAATTAATATCCTAAACTCTTCTGAATGATCCTTCATTTTTTGCCTTCCTCTTCTTCTCCAAAACAATTTTTCCCTTCTCTGTCTTCACTTCAACATCTTCCCCATATTTTATACCAGCTTCTTTTAAAACCATTGGAGGCAGATTCACAACATACTTATAATAATCTTTATCATTATGTTTTCTTAAGAATCTTTTCTGTATTTTCATAGATTTAATTATGCAACTTTATATATAAATCTTTAGGCACCACAAGGTTTAAATATATGAGGTGCCTAAAAGAAGGTATGAATAGAAGTGATTTAAGGTTGGTGATGATTTGCGCATTTAGATATAGTTTAGGGAGAAGAAGTTATATGCCTTCATCAATAGTGGATTTGATTATTGGTAATCCCGAAGTATTTAACAATAACGACTGGGATAGGTTTATTGAAGAAATAGGAGATGAAGATAATTTAGGAAATAGCTGTGATGTTCAAACATGGAATAAACTAATTGAATTTAGCAAAAAACAATTAAAAAAAGAAGTACAAAATGAATAAAATATCTGTTAAACTAAAATCTCTTGGGCTTGGATGGAAAAGCAAAATAATTTTCAAGAGATTAACAGCATATATTTCTATTAACAAATTGGTAGCTGAAGGTTGTGATTTGAAAAAAGGAAAGGGAATTTATTCATATCTCGCAGAAGACGAAGCAGGAAGAAAGGTCATTGTGGTTTATTTGGATGGAAAAAGGAAGAAAATTTAGCTTTGTTATTATTTTTTTGATGAACAAACTTTTTTATGGTTCTCTAAAGCCCATTCCATCATATATCCTTTTTGACAGTAAGGGCATTTGTGTTTATTTCTCAATTGTTTGCAGTTCTCATTGTGAGCCATTAGAAAAATTTAATCTTAGAATTTATATTAAAGATGTTCCCGCAAAAACTTACACACAAATTATATAACTTATTTTAATTTACTAAAAGTATGGCAGAAAGTCAGTCAAGATATAGTATAGTTGAAAGATTAACTCAGAAAAAGCTGGATATAATGAGTTCTAAATCTAATGTTAAGGAAGATGTAAAAAGAAAAGAACAAAAAATCGGCAAATTAAAGAAAGAGCTGGAAAATTGGAAGAAAGACATTCAGGAAGATATTAAACGAGAAGAGAGGAAGAAAATACTGGAAATTGAAAGAGTGGCTCAGGAATTTAAGAATATTAAAGAGCAGGTGAATGACACTGAAAAAGTTTTTGATGAACAAATAAAAGCAATTGAAAGCGCATTAAAATCTATTGAAGAAATTTCAAGAACTTATCCAAATATTCAGTCATGATTATCTTAATTAGGTTTTTGGATCAATAGAATGTCTGCAAAGAAAAAATAATGCCATGTGCACAAGCAGACTCTAAATGGAAAAAATAAACCAATGCCATGTTGCTGGTTCCTTCATATGAAGGTATTTTGGGCTAGGGATTAGCCCATTTTATTATTTATTCTCTTTCCAACTCCACCATCCCCCACCCCCAACAATAACACTATCAATCACCTTAATCCCCAAACCCTCCCCTGCTTTTATCAACCTCCTTGTTATATCATCATCTTCTGCACTGGGTTTTGGGTCTCCACTAGGATGATTATGCACAAGAATTATCTTAGATGCGCTGTTCTTTATTGCAGGCCTAAATACTTCTCTTGGATGAACTATTGAGGCATCAAGAATTCCTTTACTTATTAATTGCTCTCCAATTATATGATTCTGGGTGTTGAGCATCAGAACATAGAAATGTTCTTCTTTTTTGTCTTTTAATCTCTCATGAAAGTGGTTAAAAACATCTTCTGCACAGCTTATTTTCTTAATGGGGGTTTTAGATTGATTAATTCTTTTATTAAGTTCAAATGAAGCAAATATTTGACATGCTTTTGCTTTTCCAATACCTTTTATATCTCTAAGCTCTTTAACTGAACATTCTGAAAGTTTATCTAATCCATATTCATTGATTAATCTATTAGCTAGTTCAATTGCATTTTCTCCTCTTTCTCCTTTTTTTGCTCCTAAACCAGTCCTAAGAAGTATGGCAAGAAGTTCTGGATCACTTAAATTCTCAGCCCCCATTTTAAGAAGTTTTTCCCTAGGTCTACTGTCTTCCGGAAAGTCTTTGATTTTCATTATAGTAAAGGGTCTTCAAACTTCCTCAATCGTGATTTAATTGCACTAGGTTGTCTTTTGAATATCTTTGCAAGTGCTTGAATAGGAACATTCTTAGAAAACAATTTTTTTAACTTATCTTCTTCTTCTTCACTCCAAGGTTCATAAGCATTTGGAAATTCTTCTTTTATTTCTTCTAATCTTTGATGGTGATTTGATTTATCATTTCTGTTCTCTAATAATATTGAACTTCTTACTAATCTAATATCATCATAAGAGAATTTCCCATTAAAATAATTATAAATGGGGGCAAGTCTTTCAGTACCAAATTTCTTGAAAGCATTTTTAATTTTCTCAAATATTTCTTTAAGTGGAAGCAGATAATTAATATCAAGTTCTTCTCCCCCCTCAATAAGTTTTTCTATATGATAAATAATTCTATTTTCTTTAACACCATTGATTCTTGCCATTTCTTTTTTTGTGAGTTTATTAAAAACCATCTCTTTTGTTTTTTGGTAATTTCTAGATAAATGCCTTTTTTTACTTCTTTTGTTTTCTTGGAAATCCTCTTCAGGAATCTCTCCCAAATTCACACCATTTTCTTTAACATACTCATTTATTATTTTTAGAAATAATTCTCCATAATCTTCCAACTTTTGTTCTCCAACACCTTTAATTTTTAAGAATTCTTCATTATTTCCGGGAAATTGGGAAGCCATCTCTTGTAGAGTTTTATCATTAAAGATAATATATGGGGGGAAATTCTTTTCATCAGCAATTTGTTTTCTAAGGGCCCGTAATTTTTCAAATAAGATTTTATCATAAGGGAGTTCTTCCTTTACTTTTCTAGATATAATTTTTCTCTCTCTTACTTCTTTTATTTCT
>JAHIVR010000153.1 GCA_018816625.1 Nanobdellota archaeon
CAAATAATTCTTGTCCATTATTTCCTACCATTAAAATATATTCCTCAAGCAAAGCATTATTTTTCTCATAGGTTGTAATTTGCCTATCTGCATTTTTCAGATGTAACCTTAAAGGTTTTCTTAAAAATCTCCTGCAAAAATCTTTAGTCTTTTGTGCATTTACTAATGTATCTAAACTAGAGCAGTCTCTTTCAAGATTAGCAAAATGAATGTATCCTGCAGATAAACCATACTCAAAAGTTGAAATTAAAGAATTAAAAGAAGACAAACCAAAACTTTTAAACATTAATCTATCTGGCAGATAACTAATACAATACTTAACGTCTATTGGAGCAACAATTTTCAAAGGGCATTTCATAAATATCAAATTAATAGTTAGTTTAAAAAAATTTGTAGTCTACAAAAACTCCACTTTAAATTATTCCTTATATTCAAAAACCCTTATTATCTTAACATTAACTTTAAACTTGTGAAACTCTTTTAAAAATAAATTTAGATGTTCAGAAGGTATGCTTATAACATTACTTCCTAATTTATTTCCTTCATAAATCTCTAGCATCCCTTTGTATTTTCTCCCATAATAGTTATATCCAATAAGTTTCTTATTTAACATAACTCGTTTTGAATTATTTTTTACAACAGACCAGATTAATAATATTTTATTTTTCCCTTCCTCTAATCTAGGAGAATATTTTTGATACAAAATAATTGAATTTCCCAACATAGAATCTCTTAATTTCCATTTTTCTAATTTTCCTACAACAATATTTATCTCATTTTGAATACCCAATAAATTCCAGTGTTTTTTAAATTTAAAAGAACCAAAAAATTTATCCACTAATTTTAAGGATTCCCTTTCTATTTTTTTTTCATCTCCCATAATGTCAATAAAAATATCCACATCACTATCTGTTCCAGCATCACCTCTAGCAACACTTCCAAACAAAATTAGGGATTTAATTTTATCCTTTTCATTTTTTTTCAAATTCTGAAATAAAAAAGATACAAAATCCATAGCATAACTTATTAATCCCATTTTAATCCTTTCTTTTTAAATAATTTTTTAAGCTCATTAAAGGAATTTAACACAGATTCTATTTCAGAAACAGGCCTGGGTTTACCATAGCAAAGCAAATTTCTTTTAGTTTCAATTTCAAAAAGAAAATTGATTATTTTCTCCTTTTCTGGAAAATTAAAATCTAATTTTTCTTTTGCTTTTCTGAGGGAAGTAAACCAATCATGCTTAATCATTAATCCAGGATTAATTATGTTTTCCTTGTGAAGAAAAACTTCAAGCATTTCTACCGAAGCTACAGAAACATTAAACCCAATATTTCTTTGTCTTTCTTGAATTCCCTTTTGAATACTCTCTTTTATAACATCTAAACTTTCTTTTATATTTCTCAAATGATCTTCAATTTTCATAAAAGAAAAACGTTTTAATTATTTTTAAACCTTTTGTTTCAATTGTAACTACCTTTTTGTTTCAATTGTAACTACAAAAACTCCACCTTAAACTTTCCTTCCTTTATATCTTTAATGTTCATAACATCTTTCAAATCATCGAGAACATCTTTCAGTTTTTCCTTGTCCTTTTTTGGCAAGCTCAAAAAACACTCGGCATTCATTGGTTTCTTAGATTTAGTTTTTTCCTGTCTTATTTTAGAAATTAATTCAACAATACTATTAAAAAATATAGCCTCCCTAATATCTTTCTTTTTTATTAACTTAAATTCAGGCCACTTACTTATATGAACACTCTTGTCTTTCTCTATTTTCTTAAAGTGCTCTTGATAAATTTCTTCTGTAATAAAGGACATTATTGGGGCCATCATTTTAACGATAGTCAAAAGAGATTTATACAAAGTGTACTGGGCGGACAGTTTTTTCTGCCCCTTTCCTTGATAAACTCTCTTTTTTACAACCTCTAAATAATTATCACAAAACATCTTCCAAAAAAACATATCAATCTCGGCTTTTGCCTTTGAGGGTTCATAATTTTCAAAAGCCCTTGTTACATTTTCAACAACAATATTCAATTCATCCAAAAACAATTGATCCAAAACCTCTAACTTCTTTGGCTTCTGACCCCTATACCCTTTTAAATTCATAAAAACGAAGTTTGAGGCATTCAACAACTTGGTGATAAATCTCTTACCAGCAAGCACCTCTTTGTCTTGATAATCCAAATCATCCCCTAGTTTATAACTAGAAGCCCAAAAACGCAGTGCATCCGCGCCATACTCTTCCATAATCTTTCTAGGAGAAACAACATTTCCCTTTGACTTTGACATCTTTTCACCTTTAAGTTTAACAAATCCCGAAACCATTATGTTCTCCCAAGGAAGTTTTCCCTCGTGTAAATAACTCCTAACAATTGTATAGAAATCCCATGTTCTTATTATATCGTGAGCATTAGTCCTAAGAGAATAAGGAATTTTTATTTTATCTTTTATCAACGACCCAATAATTTGGGGGGTTAAACTAGAGGTGGCCCATGTATCTAAAACCTTTTCTTCTGGTTCTGTATTTTTCCCACACTTTGGACATCTCTTTTTTATCTGCAGAGGGTCTACAGGCAACTCCTTGTCCTCGGCAAATAGAGTCTCTTTACACTTAACACAATACCAAACCGGAATTGGAACTCCAAAATGCCTATCCCTAGAAATATTCCAATTCCACTCCAAGCCATTAACCCAATTTTTATATCTCTTATACATAAGTTCTGGACGCCAATTAACTCTTTTCCCCTGCTCCAACCAAACATCTTTTTTATCAAGTATTTTAATGAACCACTGTTCAGTTGGAAGAAATTCTATCCCAGTTCCACACTTATCATGAACATTAACAACATGGGTTATGTTTTTCTTATCTGTAACAAGTTTAGCTTTTTCCAAATCTTCTAATATTTTTTTCCTTGCTTCTTTAGCTTTCAACCCCCTATAATCCCCCTCCAAAATCCTCCCTTGTTTATCAAAAACTATTCTAGGTTTGAGTTTAAGTTTTGTTATTACTTCAACATCATATTTATCTCCATAAGAACAAACCATTAATGCCCCTGTCCCTTTCTCCATATTCGCACTTTCATCAGCAATAACCTGAACCTCATGACCAAAAAGCGGAACAACAACATTCTTCCCAACAAATTTTTTATATTTCTTATCATCCGGATTAACAAAAACAGCCACACACGCTCCAAGTAACTCCGGTCTTGTTGTTGCAATAAGTAAATCCTGTTTGCCACACTTAAATTTTAAAGTTGAAAATTCGCTACTCATTTCTTTATCCTCTAGCTCCGCTTGTGCAATAGCCGTCTGGCACTCTGGGCACCATATGGTTGGAAACTCTTCCTTGTAAGCAATTCCCTTTCTAGCCAATTCTAAAAAACCAGCCTGAGAGATCTTCCTAGAATTATCATCTATAGTTGAATAATTGATTCCATAATCCGCACTCACACCAATATCCTTCCAGTCTTGAATAAATTTTGGAGTTATCTCTTTTAAAGTCTTTAAACATAATTCAATAAACTCTGCCCTAGTCATATCCTTACTCTTAACATTTTTAAGTCTCTCAACAAGCCTCTCTGTAGGCAACCCGTTGTCATCCGTTCCAAAAGGATAAAACACTCCCTCTCCCTTCATCCTATGAAAACGGGCAACAAAATCCTGTTGAGAGTACTGGAAAGCATGGCCTATGTGCATATCCCCAGAAACCGTTGGAGGAGGATTATCTATTGCATAAACACCCTTCCCCCCCATAGTATCAAATCTGTATATCTTTTGTTTCTCCCAAAAGACCTTCCACCTTTCCTCTATTTGTTTATGATCAAATTTGTTTTTTAACATGTTATGAATATGATTAATGATGTTTTAAGGTTTACGTTTAATTTCTCCTATCTTCCACAGCAAATCAAAATAAACCTTAAATGACTTGGCTATATGGATATCTTTCATATGAAAAACAATAATTTCTGGTTCATACAAAACTATTAAAACATTATCCCTAACAATTTCAATAGAAGCTGGAGTTACATACTCTTTAGGCATAACTCTTACACTAACCAATTTTTGTTTTTCCCTTTCCTCTCTTAAATCTTTAGCATCACTATTATAAATTATTTTTAAACTCACTTTTTTTCTTGCTCTTTCTTTATTAAATTCATTAAAATACCCTGCAAATAAATCAGCACTCTTTGGAGCTCCAATTATTAACCATTCATCTCCATTTTTAACCTCTTGCAAAAGAGAACTCCAAATGGTTTTAGCACCTTTCATTTCCTTATAGATTTTAGTTTTAACCCCTTCATTATTCTCTTGAAACAGGTTTGTCATCTCTGGAATTTTATTTTTCAACAAAGAGAGCTCATCTTCTTTTTCCTTAATTAATAACTTAATCGAACTAGGGCTACATGATTCATAGCATTTCCTATTTGATTTA
The DNA here is from genome assembly GCA_018816625.1 of Nanobdellota archaeon. Taxonomy (GTDB): domain Archaea; phylum Nanobdellota; class Nanobdellia; order Pacearchaeales; family GW2011-AR1; genus JAHIVR01. Next base: position 4,438 of record JAHIVR010000153.1, read on the forward strand.
ATTACACTTGTAACTAAACCTGATTTAGAAAGTTTTTCCAAAGCCTTATATACTGAAACCCTATTTAATCCTGTTTGTCTAGCTATAATTCCTGCAGAAGAAGGACCCAACTTCAGTAAAGCAAAATAAGTTTTCTCTTCACTTTTTAACAATCCTAAGGGTCTTAATGAAATCTCTTTCATAAAAACAATTACACTAATGAGTTTATATATCTTTTTATTGTTGTATATATATAGTCAACAAATAATTATATACCCCCATCCCGCCTAAAATTTATGAAAAACAAAATAAAAGAAAACCTAAAAACACTAGGAGTAGCCATATTGGCTTGTAGCATTCCATTTCTAGTTGTTAGCCCTTATTTAATAGATGATATAGAAAGGAAACAAAGACAGAAAAAAACACATGAAGAGCAAAAAATATGTGAAGAAAGACAGCGAGCTATAATAAGAAACATTCACAAAGATCTCTTATCAAAATCAAGATTATACAGTGATCTTCAAAACTGGGAAATATACCTCTATGAAAAAGACTATGGAAGAGGTGAAAGATTAAAATTTGATAATTTGCGGGATAGTGTATTAAGAGAAGTCCTAATTGAATACGACCCAAACGTAAAAAATTATCCTGGATTATACTCTAACAATTATAATACTCTTTCAACAAGAGACTATTTCAATGGACTAGAAATTAGCCTAAATGAATTGTGGAAAGAAACCTACAGAAGAATGAATGAGAAAGATTCACTCTAAGAAACTTTTAAAAACTATCCATTTTTATGTATTCCATGGCAGAAACAAGCATGCAAATGCCCGGAGCATTCGGAGGATTGATGCGTTATAATGAGGAGTACGAATCAAAAATCCCATTAAAACCAATCTACGTAATAGCCTTTGTAATTCTGATAGTGGCTTTTAGAGTAGGCCTAGCCATGTTTTATGGATAAATCAAAATGTTTGGCGGAATAGATCCTAAAAAAATGCAAGGAATGATGAAAAAGATGGGAATTTCCCAAGATGAAATCCCAGCATCTAAAGTGATCATTGAAAAGGAAGATGGAGGGAAGATAATAATTCAACCGACAGCCGTAACAAAAATAACCATGCAAGGGCAAGAAAGCTTCCAGATTGCAGGAAATATAAAAGAAGAAACAGCAGAGGTAAACATTTCTGAAGAAGACATTAAAGCCGTTGTAGAAAAAACAAACTGCACGGAAGAAGAAGCAAAAGCAGCCCTTGAAGAAACAGGGGATTTGGCAGATGCCATAATGAAATTGAGCTAATTTGTTCTAAACCAAATCAATACATGTGCATTAGCAATGTGCAGAAGCATTCATTAGTAATGAAAAGGTTTAAAATTAACGGTAAAAAGAAAATAAAAGTGTTGTCTGTTTGGAAATGGCTTATTAAGAAAGACTAATAAAATTAAAGGAAATGGATTTCTTGCTAAGTTTTAAAGGTTTTTAAGTTGGACAGCAATGGACATAGACTACTAAGATTGTGCCTCCATAATTAGTTGCTTCGTCTCTACATCTCCATTCACTAGCACAACCACTCGCACTCCCATCGCAAGCCCAATCCCACACAAACTGACTAGATCTAAAGTTATTAGTGTCTCTACAAACATTACCTGATGAATCTGAACAAGCAACCATATTTGCACCACAATAAGTTGTTGGGTGAGGTGTTTGCTCTGTTGGAGTTGGTACTGAAACCCATTGTCCTCCAACACCTGTTGGAATTCCACAATTTATTTCTCCATTACTTATTCCAGTAACAAATTGCCCAATAGGACAAGTCCCAATAGTACCTACCCTTAAAGTAACATCTCCACTGGTTCCACCACCACTTAAACCAGTTCCTGCAATTACACCAGTTATGTCTCCTCCCCCACCAGCTCCACCCACTGGTTCACAAACAACTGTTCCGTCAGCATTAATTACCCTTATGGCTGTGTCTTGATCGCAAACCCCCATAACTCTTCTCTGCAAAGAATTAATATCAACGCTTAATAAATCTACACAAGCCCAACCACCCCCAGTCCACTGCAAAACCTGGTTAACATTGCATGGCAAGGGGGGAGCTAACTCTCCTGCAGAATGTCCAAAAACCTGTGGATCATCTGAACCAAAAGCATTTATCCCTATAGCAGCTAAAATCAAAACAGCAATTGTCACAATAGTATAAACAAACCTATTAGAAAAATTAATCTCAACTCTTTTCCCAATTCCAATCCTCATGCAAAAGAGAGAGAGAGAGAGAGTTTAAATACTTTTTCCAAATTTAAACTTCTCCTCAATTATTCTTGAAATTGGCTTACCCGTCTTTTCTCTTAATTTTTTCAATTTATTAATAGTATCCACCGATAAAGTTATATCTATTCTTTTCCTTTGAAAAGGAAGCTCTCCGGTCTTATCGTATCTTTCTAAAATTTCAAAGGCTTCTTTATTCTCTTTCAATATTTTTTTAATTTCATTTAATTGCATTTTTTAATCTCTGTTCAATATTTCTTATATCTTGGATATTTTGCTTTGCAATTGAGACAATGTGATGTAATGACAAATCCCTATTCATTTGCTTATTAGACTCTTTTGCAAATGCAAAAGCAACAAACATTGCCGTCCTTTTATTTCCATCTGAAAAAGGATGATCCACCAAAATAGCCCGCCACAAATAAGCTAATTTTTTATATTTCCCAAGTTTTCTATTTTTAAACCTATCAAAAGCAAAATCTAAGCTAGAACCACTTCTAAGATTCCCTCCAAATCCATTATTTATCCTTAACAAATCTTCCTTACCAATATCCATACACATAGATAATAGTAATTTAGTATTTAAATCTTTCCATTTTCTCCACCACCGACATATATTAATATTTCTTAAACCTTCTTTTCTAATGGAAAAATTCATACAATATCTTGAGGATGCTCAAAAAAAGATAAAAGCCATAGACCACATGCTTTATGTGACATACCCCTTAGTAAGAGACAATCGACTCCTTCTAAAAGTCTTAAACGAATCAAAGATAGCAATAGCAAACTGCATAAACGCCATACTCCAGTACGAATACCTGTATAAAAAAATAAAACTCTACAAAGATACCAAATCTAACCTACAAACCTTCATAAACAAATGTTCGCCAAGATGTAATATAACAAAAGAAGAGATAAAACTAATTCTAGATCTTTTTGAATTAATTGAAAAACATAAAACAAGTCCTTTCGAATTCTCAAAAGGAGACAGAATTTTTATTTTATCAGAAACAATGAAGCAGGAATCAGTTTCACTAGAAAAAACAAAACAATTCTTGATATTATCAAAAGATATATTAAAAAAAACTCAAAACTACCTAAAATCGAGTTTTTAAAGAAAAGTATATAAACTTCGACTTCGTGGTTTACTTCGATTCTAATTGGGGATTTAGAAGTTATTGGTGAATGGAAGACATAATAAAAGAAAAAATTAGTGCTGATCATCTACTTTATGTTAGTTTGAAATACACAAAAACATGTGATGTTATCATGAATTTGCTCATAAGATGGAAGGAGATGATAGACGTAAGTATTGATTCAATACTTAGACAAGCTAAAAAGAAAAAAAAGATCTCCTCCATTCCTACAAACCCTGTTGGAAAAATAGAATCGGTAAAAAAATTATTTGCAAAAGATAAAAATTTTCTAGAGGTTTTAAAATTATACGAAATGTTCAAAAAAATACGTGAGCTCAGATGTGAAAGGATAGGTGAATTTAGAAAAAACGTTAACCTAAAAGTCTTCTACCAGGGAAAGGAGATAAACATAAACCTAGAACAACTAAAGATATATTCGGACCAGGTGGAAAAGTTTATAACCTCAACAAAACAATTTCTTACATCATAGACATAAAGGTTTTTAAATTACCTGACTCTATAAAAATTACAAAATGAAAAAAGTAATTGTAATTACCTCTGGTAAGGGGGGTGTAGGAAAGACTACTACCGCCATAAACCTGGGTGCTGCCATGAATTATTTTGGAGAGAGTGTGCTTATTATAGACGGTAATTTATCAACACCAAACATAGGTCTACACTTAAACGCGCCAGAAGTTCCAATAGACTTAAACCAAGTACTAAATCAAAAAGCCGAGGCTTATGAGGCGGTATACGAACACGAATCCGGGATGAAAATAATGCCTTCTTCTCTATCTATAAAAGAACTTAGAAAACTAATGCCAGAAAAACTTAAAGATTTCAAAAAAGACTTCAAAAAGATATCTGACTGGGTAATAGTTGATGGTGCGGCTGGTTTGGGGGAAGAGGCCCAGGGTGCAATAAATATGGCAGACGAATTAATAATAGTTACAAACCCAGAAATAGCGGCAATAACAGACGCTCTAAAAACAATAAAACTTGCAGAACAAAAAAACAAACCAATAATGGGGGTAATAGTTACAAAAGTGAAAAAAAATAACATAGAAATGGATCCGGAAACTGTAAGAGATATGTTAGAAACAACAATATTGGGAATGATTCCAGAAGACCTTGACGTTGCAAGATCTCTAAGTCTTAAAGATGCCGTAGTCCACACACATCCAAAATCAATTCCAGCGAGAGCATATAAGGAAATCGCAGCTGCTCTTCTTGACATTGAGTATGATTCCAATAAAGACAAAGAATCTCTTTTAAAAAGAATGTTAAAAAAATTAGGATTGAAGAGTTAAAACAAAATACAATAATCTTTTTAATTAAAATAAAATCTATTTAATTATGATAGGAACGCATAACATAAATAATGATATATGGATTTTTCTAGAAAACAATCAAGAATTTCAATTATTAAAAAACAAAATAATTTTTGGAAAATATATTAATTCGGTAATAAAAGGCAAATTAGAATTAAAAGTTACAGAAAAATGCACAGAATTAGCAAAATATGAATTTCAAAAAAATAAAGAAAAAATAGTGGGGATAAAAATAGAAATTCATCCAAAAATGTATTATACACTAGTAAAAGAAGGAGAAATTGAAATCCACTTAGGATATGCTCATATTAACATAACAAAGTGTGGAGAAAAAATACAATTCAAAGAAAGATTATTATATGACCAGCTTAAAACATTAGAATCACAATGTTAAATTCAACAATATAAATCTTTAAAAACCCTCTTTCTCAAGACAAAATAAAGTAAAATGCCAATAAATTTACCACCCAGGATTGCTTACTTAGTTTCAAAATTCTGTGACAGAAAAAATCATAATCCTGATTGGGATATTGATGATTTCAGAAAAGAACCAGCAGGAAAAAATATGGAATCATATATTGCTGAGGTAAGAAATCCAAAAGCAGAATTTCCAGAATTTAGAGTAAAATTCAGAAGAAAAGGATAATCAACTAACCCTACAACCAACATCAATATCCTTTTCGGGGGTTAAAGGCACAGCATCATTCACAACAGGAATAACTAAACCCCCCCTACCAATTCCCACAACAATCTTATCTCCTTTATTTACATCCAAACCTAAATTAATCTGAAAATCCTTTTCGCCACAATTAATAGTAATCTTATCATCAATGTTTTTTATTTGCCCAATTCTCAACTCTAACTTTGCCCAATTTTTAAATTCAACTATTTCTGTCATTTTTTAAACTCAATTTTCTCTCCTGCAGAAACATCTAATTTTGGTCTTATCAAAACAACCTTCTTCTCATCTTCTGAAACAGCAGCAAGTAACATTCCTTGTGACTCTATTCCTCTCATTTTTCTAGGACTTAAATTAACAAACACAACAATCTTCTTACCTTTTAATTCCTCAGTAGAATAATATTCTTTTAATCCAGAACATAAAGTTATTTTCTTATCTCCTATATCAACATTAAGCTTGTAAAGTTTATCAGCCCCAGGAATATCTTCAATATCTTTTATAACTCCGACTCTTAAATCAAGCTTGCTCCAATCATCAAAATTAATTTCTTCCATTAAAAATACTAAAAAAAGAATTATTTAAATCTTCTTAAGCATATCTTCTTTTGCCCATTTTCCAAAGGCTTGTGAATGATAAAAAAGATCATCCCCTCCAACTCTCCATCTCCACCACCAAACACCCTCAACAGAAACAGGCCTATCAACTATAATTCCTGTTTGCCCCTCATAACTAGGCTGGCCTGATAAAGCACCTCCTGGCG
>JAHIVR010000209.1 GCA_018816625.1 Nanobdellota archaeon
AGTTCTGGACTAATGCACACTTGTTTTATTCAGGCGGTGGGGGAATACTTCCAGGTGGTATAGGCCCGGCGGTTACAGCACCAATAGAGATATACAAAGCACATGACAAAGACCGTTCAGGACTTAAAGCGTTGATAAAAGAAGTTGCGCCAGTTCAAGGGTGGAGGCTGTATCAGGCGTATGAAGGTGCAGTTAAACGACAGGGTGAGATGTATCCGATTTTAGGTAGTGACGGAAAGCCAATATATTATTTGACTAAAAAAGAATTAATCCAACGGACGGTCGGACCGAGAACTAAAAAAGAATATGACGAACAATTTGATCGTATGGTGAAAGTCGAACGTAAGGAAGAGCGACGAATCAAGTTAGGTAATATATTAAAAGCATTTGCAAAAGGTAAACCTGCGATTGGTACGGAGTTAATACAGAAGTATGGACTTGCTCCGACACCTGAACAGATAATCGAAGCAATAGCAGGTGGAAATATGAGTAGAAAACAACGAGAGTTGTTGTTTGAAGGAGTTAGTAAAGATGTGATTTACTTTATGCAACGTGAAGAGGAGGTTCCTTTTGAGGAATAAATTTATGCACTAGCTTTTCGCTATAATTATTGAATTTTTTCTTTATAACCATTAAGATTATTGTGTAAATGTGTTTTAAGATAACATCACGATCTAGTTCAAAAGTGTCCCAATAGTGATCTTCTGCTAATTCTATAAAATCTATCAGTTCTTGTGCAATTAGTTGAGCATCCTGAAACCTTTCTGCACTAATTCCTTTTCGCATAATATTACTCCTTGAATTAAATAACTCCTGTATCTATAAGTCGGTATAAAGCATCTTTTCCTCTTATCGTCACCTTACTTCCCATTTGAATAACTTTCATATCGACTAGGTTAGTTATAATCCTGTCTAACACCATTCCGTCAAATCTATTCCAGTTTTTTCTTAACATGTCACTTCGAGTTATCTGTTGTGCAGGAGCACGAGCGATCTGACTTAACACTGAATCTTTATACTTCATACTTGGATCGTCTGTTACACCCGAAAATGCCGTGGCCATTTTAGTCTCTGTCTCTTCTAACAACTTCCAAGTTTGTTTTAATATGTCTTCGTCTATTACAAGTGAGTCGTCTTCAGATAAAGAAATCAACATAGCAACTTTAAACACAAGATCACGCTTACGTGAGAAGTAACCTTTCAGACGTTCGTCCTTGCACTCTTTTTGTCTGTCCATGTACCATAAAATATATTCGGCTTTAGCTTGATCGGTTATTACAAACTGACCTTTAAGGGTTTTGATATGTTTAAGATCAGCAATGAGATCTTGTTCTAGGTCTAATGTAGCTTGAGTTATTAAGTCTTCTGGAAATGGACTGTGCCGGGTTATTGAATCTTCATAGATGTAGACAAAACGCCCAGTAAAGCCCCCTGAGATGTCGTCGGTGGTGGTTCCTGTCGTTAACCATTCAGGAGTTGAACATGCAAGTAGATTTATACAAACATTTTTGAATTTATAAATCCCGCCTTTTTGGAGTTGTTGTTTAGTACGATACTCCGGCGCATCCGGACAGGTGTACATAGACGTAAGGAAAGTTACAAGTTCGGTTTTGTTTAAATCACCGATAAAAGACTTCATTTCCGGCGCGTATAGATTACAACAACACTCGCCTTTTTTCGTCGTTAGTTGGTGCATAAGTTCGAGTAGGTAGTACGAGGTTGCTTTTTCTATTATGATTTCTACATCTGGTATCGAGCGTAGAATTCTCAATACACCTATATCCGCAGCTGTTGTTTTACCGTCACCAGTAGGGCCGATTATTGCGACGTAGAGATTAGGGAATATTTTCCATAATTTACGGTCGATGAAAACGTTACGACCTACGGTAGAAGCTATAGTGTACAAGCCGATCCAGTTGTGGAATTTAACCGACGCCTCTTGGTGACGTGTGTATTGAATGTAAGTATCTATCCATGATTTACTACATTGTCTAGGCAATTAAAACAACCTCATTATGCTACTCGGTTCATTTGTGTATTCAAATATAGGTATTTCTAAACCCCGTGCGAAGGCAAGTTCGTTCA
>JAHIVR010000154.1 GCA_018816625.1 Nanobdellota archaeon
CAGAGAGGGTTATTATATCTGCAATATTGAAGTTACTAAAGAAGAATTTGAGAAGAAGAAAAAGGAGCTTGAAAGTAATATAATCCCAACCGATTAAAATCGGGGGCTTTTTAGGGTTGAGCATTGTTTATGTGTAAATCCTTAAAAACCTATATACTACATTACCACAAAGTATTTAAAGAAACGTTACTATAAATAAATATGGCAGAAACATATTATCATTGGAAAACTCCAAATGGAGAGAATTGGGTTGGTTACTCAATAGCCCACAATTCAAAAGAAGAAAAGATTGTTGAAGATTCTATAAAAGAGAGAATTAGGAAATCAAAGGTAAAGACATTGTATAAAAAAACAAAGAATGGAGAAATAGTGAGGAGATGGAATTGGTAAAATGGCACAAGAAGGAAAAATAGGTTTAACCATAGAAAGAGAAACTTGGAAAGAACTAACTAAACTTAAATTGGAAACTGACTTGAAAACTCTTGATGAAGTAATTAAATTTTTATTAAAGAAACATGGCAAAAAATAAGTATCCACATTTCAATCCAAAAGAACACGAGATAGAAACCAAGATGGCTTCTGTTAAGTCAGGAAGTCATTGCAAATACAATATTAATTACCATATAATCTGGATTCCAAAGTATAGAAAACACATTCTATTTGGAAAGGTTGCAGAAGTCTTAAAGACAATCATAAATGGAGTTTGTGAGGATAATAAAGCAGAGGTTTTGGCTCTTGAGATTATGCCAGACCATATTCACTTATTTGTTGGAGGAAATCCAACAATTAGACCCGATTTGCTTATTAAGAATATCAAAGGAAATACCTCAAGACAATTAAGATTAGTTTTCAAAGACATTAGATATTTAGGTTATGAAAAGCATTTTGGAAAAGGATTTGATAATCTCTGGGCAAGAGGTTATTATTGTGGAACAGCAGGTCATGTAAGTCAAGAGCAAGTTAGAAGATATATCTTAGAACAAGAAGGAAAGTCTGTTTTTGAGTATGATATTTATAATTGTCCAGAAGAACTTAAAGGACAATTAACAATAGGAGATTTTACAAATGGAATTACAAAAAACAATAAAGTTTAAAGTTGGAGAATTGAGAAAAGGAAAGCAAGAATTAATAGATTTATCTTTAAATAACTCTGTAAATGCAATTAAGGATTTTATGGAATTGAGTTTGAAGAATAAAACAACCTCAAATACAAAACTTCATCATTTAGGATATAAAGAAATTGTAGCAAAATACAATCTTCCTGCATGTATAGTTCATCAGGCAAGAAATAAGGCAAGTGAGATAATTAGAAGTTGGAAATCCAACAAAAGAAGATTACATAAAAATATTCCAAAGCCAGAGCCAAGAGCATTAAGAATAAGATTTGATAATGTTGTTTTTAATGTTATGAAAACCGAAAACAAAGAATTTCAATTTTGGGCTTCTATTTTGGTTGCTAAAAGAAAAAGAATTTACATACCCTTAATTGTAAATTCTGAATATCAAAAGAATTATCTTAATGATTTGATAGATAAAAAATATAAAAAAGGTTCAGCAGATTTAGTCAAGAAAGGAGAAGATTATTTTGTCCATATTGTTTTAAAGAAAGAAGTTAAATTTGATAAAAAACAAAGTTATACTCCTTGCGGTATTGACATTGGAATAAACAATTTAGCAGTTATTAACATCAATGGAAAACCAAAATTCTTTAATGGGAAAAGGGCAATAGCAACTAAAAAACATTTTAATAAAGTTAAAGCACTCTATCAATCAAGAGATAATCAAAAAATGCTTAAAGCAATAAAAGGTAGAGAGCAGAGATATTTTAATCACATAAATAATGTAATTTCTTCTTGGATTGTTAAAAGTGTTTCAGAGCAAGAAAATCCCATAATTGTTATGGAAGATTTGACTTATATTATTGAACAAACAAAAGTCAGAAAGAAACAAAGATATATTCATCAGACATGGGCTTTTAGAAGATTGCAAAAGATGATAGAATATAAGGCAGTTTGGTCTAATATTCCTGTAGTTTACATTCAACCACAATACACAAGTCAGGTTTGTCCTAAGTGTCTTAG
>JAHIVR010000155.1 GCA_018816625.1 Nanobdellota archaeon
AAAAAGAGATACGGTTTATGGAGAAAAACAAAATAAAGAGAATATCTATAAATGAGTTTGTAAAAGATATTGATAATGCTTGTGATACTGTAATGGAATTTGCTAATGGAAGGGAATTATATTTGAGCCTTGATATAGATGTTGTTGATCCCGCTTTTGCTCCGGCAACAGGATATGCGGAGCCAGGAGGACTTACGAGTAGACAGTTAATTTATGTTTTGCAGAGAATGAATAAAATGAAAAATTTAAGGGGTGTGGATATAGTAGAGATTAATGAGAAGAAGGATAAAGAACATTGTGGAGTGACCGTAAAGTTGGGGGCTAAGATTCTTAGTGAGCTTTTGTAGATTTTCAGATATTGGTGAGAAAATATAACTAAAAAAGTAAAGAGTGTTTTATATATTTTTTGTTGGGAGTTATCTATATTGTATAATATATATCTTTAAAAATATATTTTGCACTATAGTATTTTAATGGACTTAAGGGAATACGATATTATAATAAAAAAACTAAGGGGATTTTTTTCTGATAAAAAGGGATTTGTTGAGGTTCCTAGTCAAACAAGAGTGTCTATTCTTGCTGCCTGTGAGGATCCCAGTACTGTTGCAAGTTTTGAGATTGGGGGGTGCGTTTGGCCCTTGCCCCAAACAGGACAGATGTGGTTAGAACATGAGTTATTAAAAAATCCTGAGTTAAAAGGAGTTTTTTGTATTACTACTAGTTATAGAAATGAGCCAAATCCAATTCCTGGGAGGCATGATAGGATTTTTCCTATGTTTGAATTTGAATCCAAAGGGGGGTTTGACGATCTTAAGGGTTTGATGAGGGAATTACTTGAGTATTTGGGATTTGAAGAACCTTGTGGAGTTCATTACGAGGAGATGTGTAAGAGGTATGGGGTGGAGGTTTTGGAGGCTGAACACGAGACACAAATGGAAAAAGATTTTGGCCCCAGTGTTTTTCTTGAAAAATTTCCTTTGAGGACGCATCCTTTTTGGAATATGAAACACAGAGGAGAAGGGATATTCAATAAGTTGGATGTTTTATTGTGTGGAATGGAAACAATTGGAACTGCAGAAAGGTCCTGTAATGTATTGGAGATGAGGGAGAATTTTAGAACTATCTCTAATGGGGGTTATGCTCAATTATTATTTGATAGTTTTGGAAAAGAAAGGGTTGTCCAAGAGCTTGAAAATTATTTTAGACACAATATGATTTCAAGGTTTGGAGGAGGAATTGGAGTTACAAGATTGGCTACGGTAATGAAGAAAAAAGGATTGTTGATGAAGAATCTTTGTGTTTAAATTTTGTTAAACTATATTCTTCTGTATAGATGTTTTTAAAAAGAATAGACGCCTTTTGTTATTTTAATGGAGAATATATTTTTTAATCGTAACATAATTTCTACGGAGGATTTCTCTCGTTCTGATTTTGATTTTTTGTTAAATTATGCTGAAGAGATTAAAAAAAATCCTGAAAGATTTTCAAAATCAATGGATGGAAAGATAATGGCTCCTTTGTTTTTTGAGCAAAGCACTAGAACAAGTTTGAGTTTTCAGATGGCCATGCTTCAGATGGGGGGTCGTGTTTTGGATTTTGATGTAGGAGGTAGCAGTTTAGGAAAAGGAGAGACAATTAGTGATACTATTAGGATGATAAAGGGTTATAAAGCAGATGCTGTTGTTATTAGGCACCCCAGTGGAGGATCTGCACAGTTAGCTGCGGATATTCTTAATATTCCTTTAATAAATGCAGGAGATGGTCCAAATCAGCATCCTACTCAGACAATGCTTGATTTATTTACTGTTAAGGAGATTAAAGGGAAGATAGATGGTGTTGAGGTAGGATTAGTTGGAGATTTAAAATATGGAAGAACGGTGCATTCTCTTTTAATAGCGTTATCAAAATATGAAGGTTGTAAGATTTATTTTGTTTCTCCTGAGGTTCTTAAAGTTCCAGAGACCTTTTTGCAAATTTTAAGAAACAAGGGGATTCAGTTTTCAGAGCATAAGCTTGATGAGTTGCAGGATATTGTTAAGTTAGTTGATGTTTTGTATATGACTCGGATTCAGAGGGAGAGATTTCCCGAAGGGATTGAAGGAGAGCAACAATATAAGGAGGTGAGTGAGGCTTATTGTTTAAAACCCGAGATGCTTGAGGGGGTTAAAGCAGGATTTAAGATTATGCATCCTCTTCCAAAGGTTTCGGAAATTGATGTTAGTATTGATGATTCTAATTATGCATATTATTTTGAGCAAGCTGCTAATGGGCTGCATATTAGAAAAGCTCTTTTATATTTAACAACAACAAAGTGAGATTCAAATGAACGCTAAACAGATAGGATCAATAAATGCAGGGATTGTAATAGACCATCTTCCCCCAGGGGTTGTTTGGAAAGTAGTAGAGATTCTTGGATTGAATAAAAAACCCAAGGTAAAAGTTTCTTTAGGAGATTATTATAGGAGTGAAAAACTTTTTGGGGCAAAAAGTTTTATTAAGATAGAGGGAAGAGGCGTTACTCCTTATGAGGCAAATCTTATTGCTTTGGTTGCTCCAAAAGCTACTTTTAATATTATTAAGGAGGGAATGGTTCATGAAAAAAGAGATGTAAGGCTTCCAGAAGTTTTGAAAGGAGTTATGGCATGCCCAAATTTGAATTGTATTTCAAATAGTGAAAAGGAGAAATTAATTCCAAAAATTTATCATAGGGAGGGAGTTTTTTCTTGTCATTATTGCAGACAAAATTTTTATAGAAA
>JAHIVR010000156.1 GCA_018816625.1 Nanobdellota archaeon
ATTTTGAAAATTTCTGCTTTTTTTCCAATAGTTTTTTGAAGTTCTTCTGCAGAGGTGTTGAATATTTCTTTTAGTGTTTTATATTTTTTGAGGAGTTTTTTTGATGTTGATGGGCCTATTCCAGGGAAACCCTCTAATATAAACTGCATTTGTTCTTTTGAGTCTAGGTTTTTTTTGCTTACATTTAAAGATAATTTCCCGTTAGTTTTCTTTTTTGCAAGAACACAAAGAAATTTTGAGGTATCCTCGGCATTTTTTGTAAAGATTATTGGTACTTTATATCTTAATGTAATTGAAAGCAAGAAGCCGCGAATTGCATTAGAATTTATTCCGTTTGATTCTTCGTTGTAAAGTTCTTGGTCTTCCATTCCCTCTATTATGAGCAATTTATTTTTATATTGCTGAAGATCTTCTAGCTGTTTTAGGAGTCTTCTATTGGTCATTGACGAGAGGAAGTCAGAAACGGTTTTTCGTTCAATCGCCACATCTCTAACAAGATAGTCTGCTACTTTTAATTCTTTTATTTCAACATTGCAATTTAGTTTGTTTAATCCAGAGAGTACTAGAGAGTTTTTTTCTCTATAGTCTGCAATTATTTTTGGTTTTTCTACTATTTTTATTTGCTTTCTAGGTTTTGAAAAGATATTTAAGAGTTTTGGCATTTTAAGATTGGTCTGATTGGAATTCTACTTTTTCATAAGGAAAGATAATCCAAGAGCTTGTTTCTTCAACATAATAATCAGGAGTTATTTTTGAATGGGGTTTTGTGAAGGTTACAGCTGTTTTTATGTTTGTTATATTTGGAAATGTTTTTAGGAGCTCTATGACTGCTTCAAGTGTTTCTCCAGAATCGGCCAGGTCATCAACAACCAATACTTTGCCTTTTAATGGGGAAATGGTTGCTATGTTACTGAGCTTGACTTGTTTTTTACTTTTTTCTCCTTTGTCATAAGAATTAGCTATTATTGCCGAAAGGGGTATTGCTTTTGAGTCAGCAATGAGTTTTCCTAGGATAAGGCCTCCAGAACCAATACATAAAAGACAGTCGAACCTTTCTTTATCTAATTTTTCAACAAGTTTTTTGTTTAGGCTTTCCATGCCTTCCCAGGACACTCTTTTTTCATGCATTTTTTTAATTATATTCTTGAGTTTAATTATGTTTTTATACTGAATTAAGGTTGTTTGGCTATGGCAAGAATTATTGGTAAGGGGTTTACTTTTGATGATGTTTTGATTGTTCCAAAATATAATAAAGTGGTTTCTAGGAAGAATGTTAATTTTAAGACAAGAGTTACAAAGAGGTATTACATAGATATGCCCCTGGTTGCATCCAATATGGATACTATATGCGAGAGTCAGATGGCTATTGCTTTTGGGAGAATGGGGGGTTTGGGGGTCATTCATAGGTTTTTATCTATAGAGGAACAGATAATGGAGATAAGGAAAGTAAAAGAGTGTGGGTTGTTGAGTGCTGCTGCTGTTGGAATAAAAGATTATGAGGAGAGGGTAAGGGCTTTGAGTTCCATAGGTACAGAGATAATAGTTTTAGATGTTGCCCACGGGCATTCAAAACAAGTTGGAAGGGCCTTGGGATGGATAAAAGAGAATTATCCGGCAATAGATGTTATGGTTGGAAACATAGCTACTAAAGATGCGGCAGAATATTTTATTAGTAAGGGCGCAGATGCAATAAAGGTTGGTGTTGGTCCTGGGAGCCTATGCACTACTAGGATAATGACTGGTGCGGGCATTCCCCAGCTGACTGCTATAATGAATGCTTATGAGGCTTCCCAAGGGAGGGTTCCTATATGTGCTGATGGAGGGGTTAAAGTGCCTGGCGATGTTGTAAAGGCAATCGGTGCTGGGGCGGATACCGTGATGGTTGGGAGCATAATTGCTGGAACAGAGGAAACTCCGGGGAAGATTATTGAAGTTGGAGGAGAAAAGTTCAAAGAGTTTAGGGGGATGTCTAGTTATGATGCCACTGTAAAAAGATTTGAGTTAGATGGTAGGAAGGTTGAGGAGGTAATAAGTGTTGAGGGGGAGAAGACGATTATAAAATTGAATGGAAGGGTTGAACCAATCCTGGAAAAATTTTTAGGTGGATTGGCTTCAGGAATGACATATATTGGGGCAGATTTTATAGATAAACTCAGGGGAAAGGCAGATTTTTTTGAGATTTCGAGTGCCGGTAGATATGAGAGTAATGCCCATAAACTTTTGGGAGATAAAATTTATTAAAGGGTTTTTTGCTTTTCCAATTTATCTTTAGAATTAAAAGATTCTTTTATAGTGTCTATTGCTTTATGCATTTTCTTTTCTTTTGCTCTAGAAACATAATAAAAAGATTCGTCTCGTGTGCCTTTTGTTATTAATATTAGGAGTTTTCCCGGCATTAACCGTGCTGTACGTCCAGCTCTTTGTATTGCCCGTATAGCACTCGGCACCGGTTCATAAAAAATTACCGAATTAACTTCTGGAATGTCTAATCCCTCTTCTCCTATTGAGGTTGCTACAAGACAGTTTATTTTA
>JAHIVR010000157.1 GCA_018816625.1 Nanobdellota archaeon
ATCTTTTAGTGATAATAAAGTTTGGGCTAGACCAAAATCAATGTTTCTAGAGAAAGTTAAACAAGAAGGGAAAGAAGTACCTAGATTCAGATATCTTGATTAAATCTTAGACAGTGAGAACACTGTTTTTATAGCTACTATTATTGTTGCTGGCACAAATAATGCTAAGAGCGCAGAGAATGTTGAAGACACGGTATCTCCTATTCCTATTCCAATTAAAGAACCGGTAACACTTTCTTTCCCAAAACTACTAACTATAACAAGAATTGTTCCTGCCAACAAAAAATCTTTAGCGTCCTTTCCCGATACCTTTATAGAGAACCCAACTATTATTCCTATGACCACAAGTATTGCATATATCTGCGCACTATACGTACTTATGCTTGAAATTGAAAGGAAACTTGAAGCACCGACTCCTATAACCACTGCTAAAATTACTCCAACTAAAAAGGCCCATGCCCCAAAAGAATTTTCCCGAGATCTTATCACCATTTTTCCATTAATAAGTTCAGATATTTAAATTATTTAAACCTTTTGAAGGACTTTTTCAATGTGCTTCCTCATGACATATGTCGGTTGGACATACATGAAGGACTTTTTCAAATATCTTTTTTATCACAGAAAAGCTTATAAACCATAGTAACTCCGAAATGATTACAGATTAAAAATGAAAACAAAATCTTTCTTTTTATTCACTGCAAGCCTTTTTGCCTTAGTTTTAGCATTAGGGGTTGTGAGTGCAGTTACAGTTTTCTCAGATAACTTTGATGATGGAGATTTGAGTGGCTGGACAGTCATAAATACCCCCTCACCTTTGCCTATACCAGGCACAGGATGGGTAAATACTGGAACTTTTGCCGAAGCTAAACCTGGAGCGAGTAGCACTGAAGGAAAAACAACCCTTTCAAGGACGATTAGTGTTTCTGGTTTTGAGAGTATTGTCGTTAGTTATGATAGGCAGTTAAAAGGGTTCGAGGTAAGTGATGAATTTAATGTATCTTGGTCAATAGATGGAAGTAACTTTAATATTTTGGAAGAGATCGCAAACACAACCCCCGATGATAGCTCTTTTGTTTTAAAAACCTTTAATTTACCAACTTCAGCAAATGATAATTCTAATTTTCAAGTTAGGGTTGAGTGCACGACAAATGCTCAAACAGATGAATTTTGTAGGCTTGATAATTTTATAATTGAGGCAACAGAAACTGTGGAGGACTGGACAACAAACTTCTGTACTTGGGAAGGAGGAGTTTCAGAAAATGATGGGAACTTACAGATAGATATTCAAGATATTAAAGTAGTTGAAGGATTTGGAGATGACGAGGTCTGGTTCCCTTTCGATGAGATTGAAGTAGAAGTTGAAGTTAAGAATGATGGAGACTGGGACATTGAGGATGTTGAATTTGAGTGGGGATTATACGATAAAGATAATGATGAATGGTTGATTGATGTGGATGAAGAAGACACATGGGACATTGATGAGGGTGATGAAGAAGTAATAACTTTTACTCTTCTTATTGATGATGACCTTGAACTTGACCTGGATCAACTAGAAGGTGGAAAGAATTATGTATTATATTTTAGAGCAACAGGAGACATTGCAGAAGGGATACACGAAAATGATAAAACATGTGGAGATGAATCAGAGAACATAGAGATAGTTATAGAGAAAGACTTTGTAGTTCTTTCAAACCTTGATTTTACAAACACTGTTTCATGCGGAACAGACCTACATATTACGGCAGATGTTTGGAACATAGGAAGTAAAAACCAGGATTCTGTAACAGTAAAAATATCAAATCCAAACCTTGGAATTGATGAGGTTGTAGAAATTGGAGATATTGATGCTTTTGAGAAGGAAGAGTTGGATGTAACAATAAGCATTCCTTCAGATGCTACAGAAAATAAATATATATTGAGACTCGAAGTATTCGATGAGGATGATGATATTTTTGAGGCTAAAGATGATGATCAGGAAGCAAGATACACAAAAGATCTTACAATATCTGGTAGTTGCTCCGATTCTCCAGATTCTGACTCGGGAGAGGTTATTGTTTCAGCAGAACTACAATCTGGAGGAAAGGCAGGAGATGTTCTTGTTATTAAAGCAATACTAACAAATACAGGAAGCGACTCAGCAACATACTTATTGAATGCAGCAGGTTACACTCCTTGGGCAGAGACAGCAGACGTTTCACCAGAATCACTGACTTTAGATGGTGGGGAATCTGGAAGCGCGCTATTCACATTCAAAGTTAAATCAACAGCATCAGGAGAGAACACCTTCAACCTAGAGGTTGTATCCGGAAATGAACTTGCCGCCTTATTGCCCGTTTCGGTTTTAATTGATGAAGGCTCTTCAGGAATAGGGTTCGACTTTGGAGAGAACTGGTACTTATGGCTAATCGGTGCTTTGAATGTAATCCTTGTAGTTATAATAATTGTTGTAGCAGTTAAGATATCAAGAAAATAATTCTTACCCAAATTATTTAAATCATCTTAGACTTTTATTCTCATGAATAAAATTTACAGAAATTTTCTTTTTATTTCTATAAGATACCTCTTTCTTGTTGTTTTAGTTCTCCCAGGACTCATACTCTTCTATAAAATTTTTAGTCCTTTAACAATCTATCCGGTATATTTTTTACTTAACCTGGTTTTTGATGCAACTCTTACAGGAACAACGGTCTTTGTTCAGGATTTTCCAATAGAGATAGTGGAGGCCTGTATTGCGGGAGCCGCATATTATCTCTTATTAATATTTAATCTATCCATTCCAGGAATAAAGATAAAAAAGAGAATATCCATGATTCTTTTCGCCTTTATAACTTTTTTACTAATAAATATTCTTAGAATATTTTTATTAAGCGTTCTTTACATATCTGGGTCTAGGTGGTTTGATTTTGCCCACGAACTATTTTGGTATGCGATAAGCATTGTTTTTGTCGTCGGGATATGGTTCCTAGAAGTTAAACTATTCAAATTAAAAAGCATTCCTTTTTATTCAGATTTAAAGTTTTTATACTCTCATTCTCATATAAAGAAATAAAATGACAATAGAACTTATCTCTGGAAGTGTAAATGCTCTCTTAGAAATTATTTCTAGTCTTGGATATTTGGGAATTCTTATAGGAATGGCTATTGAGAGTTCTTTCTTCCCTTTTCCTAGCGAAGTAATCCTAATCCCGGCTGGAGCTTTAGTGGCACAAGGGAAAATGTCATTTACCCTAGTTTTCATAATGGCTATTCTTGGAAGTTTGATTGGGGCCCTAATTAATTTTGCAATAGCTTTTTTCTTAGGAAGAAAAGCCATAGACGCCCTAACCAAAAAATACGGAAAGTTCCTTTTCATTAGTAAGAAAAGTGTAAAAAAATCAGACATTTATTTTTCCAA
>JAHIVR010000158.1 GCA_018816625.1 Nanobdellota archaeon
GTTTATAAGGTAGGTACAGGAGATGGAGATAACAGATTGACTTTTAGCAGGATACAAGGCAACCCTTATAATGAAGTTGCAGAAGTATCTATACTAAACACATTACCTAGAGTACAAACAAAAACATTGTCTATAATTGGAGAAACTCAATGGCAACAAATAGATATGACTAATGAAGTTTTTGGAGCATTAAGCGAAAACAAAAGACTCACAGTAGAAGTAGAAAAGACATCAGCAATATACAATTTTATTGCAGACAAGAGTTGGCATCAAGGAAATGCGGTAGTAGGTCAAGAAGATTTTAGTGATTTATACCAAGGAGATTACAGTACAGCGGTATGGATACCTAGTTGGAATGTAGATAGATTTAACCCATATAGGTACAAAAATAACCATCCATATATAGAATTAGAATGTGAAGTAAGTGATGTAGATGGAGATGGTGTTAAAGATAGTGAAGACAATTGTATCAATGACTACAATCCAGACCAAGCAGATTGTGACCACAATGGCATTGGAGATTCTTGTGATAGCCCTTGCATACAGGATGGGGATAATGATGGAGTCCCAGATAATGTAGACAACTGCAAATACAAATATAATCCAGACCAAAAAGATAGTGATAATGATGGCATTGGAGATAAGTGCGACAGAACACCTTATCCAAGAAGATGCAGCTGGTATTATAGATGGAAGGGATGGTGTTAATGAAGAAATATTTTTTTTTAATTTTTTTATTTTTTATTCTGTTTGTAGGTTTATGTAGTGCTATTCATATAAAATTAGATGAATCTTATTGTTTAGCTGATGTTTATACAACCTCACCATTTCCACAGAAAAATAGTGTTTTAAGTAAATGGAATATAACAGATATTCCAAAAGATGTAGTTATAGATAGTGTAGACTATTGTTCGTATGTTATTGGTGTTGGGGGCAGTCCAGATAAGGATTCTATTGTTGAAAGAATAACTAATAGAACTTGGAATGAAACATTGTCATCTGGGAACTATTCAACATTAGAAATGGATAATAGAGTTACAACAGAAGAATGGACAAGCGTTACTACCAATGATTTAACTTGTATTAAGATAACAAAACAAATTAATTCCTCTTATCAGGAAGGTTATAACATTTCTTCTTTTGAAATCCACGATTTAGATGATGAAGTAACGTCAGCACAATCAGTAACTAACAGTACAGATGGGTATATAGGAGATTTAACCAATAATGTTTATTTTAGAATTGCTATGAGGGAACACGCTATTTATGGAGTATATCTAAATGTATCATATCATTCGTCAATACCTAATATAACATTAGAAAAACCATCAAATAATTCACATTTATTGTATAGTAATAATAAATTCATATTTAATTTTTCAGTAAATGACTATTGGGGCATATTCAATGCTACATTATACCATAACGTAAGTGGAAATTGGCAGATAAACCAAACTAATACATCCATAGTTAATAAAGGGACTATTTATAATTTTACTCCAATAAACATCAGCAGAGGCAATAATGTTGCAGGAGTTTACATCTGGAATGTAGAAGTATGTAATATTAATAAAAATTGTTCATTTGCAGATAATAATTTTACTTTTACTGTAGAAAATACTTTACCAACATTTGACCATTCATTGCAGCAATTCAAAGTATCTCACAATCAAAATTTAAGTTATGATATTAACTGTAGTGATGTGGATGGTGATAACATAACATATTTTACTAATTCTTCTTTATTTGCAATAATACCACATAATGGAAGCATAGTAGATAATCCAGATAAGACAGAAGTGGGTGATTATTTTATCAATATAACTTGTGATGATGTTTTTGGTAATACCACTTTACAGATGTGGTATAACATAACAGATTCTGCTCCAAATACACCAACACAAACTTACCCAGATAATTTTGAAACAATTTCAACTGCTTACACAACATTAAACTTCACAACAACAGATACAGATGGAGATTGGATAAAATATTATGTATATGCAGACCAGAATGCAAATCCAATAACATTGGTATGGTCTGGATATAACGCTTCTGGAACAAATATGTTTTTCAATTACACTGGTCTAGGTGATGGAGAAACTCATTACTGGAAGGTACAGGCTGATGATAATGTTACCAATTCAAGCAACTCAACAACAAGGAGTTTTGCAGTTTCTACCTCTTCACCAGCAATAACAATACACTACCCAACTAATAATTCTTGGAGAACAGAAAGCACAGATTTTACAATCAACTTTACAGCAACCGATGGAGGAACTATAGAAGCTTGTGAATTATGGACAAACATAACAGGAGTATGGAAAAAGAATGTTACCCACAGCAGTATTACAAGTGGAGTAAAGACTAATTTCACAATATTGAACTTTACAGATGAAAATATGTATTTGTTCTCAATTAATTGCAGTGATACTGCTGGAGCAACTGGATTTTACCCTTATGGCAACATAACCTTTGGAGTTGACACAATTCAGCCTTCTTTAAGTGCATCTTCTCCAACTAATGCAACATACAACACGGAAACTGTAAGTTTAACAATATCTGCTTCTGATGCTTTCTTGGAAAATTGTTTTTATAGGTTGTTCTATAATGATACAAATACATTAAAAAAATCCAACAACTCTATAAATTGCTCTGGCACAGCAACATTAGACACACCTTATTATTCTGGTGGATACTTCTTGAATGTTTCTGCAAATGATTCTGCTGGAAATATATACAGTGTTCA
>JAHIVR010000159.1 GCA_018816625.1 Nanobdellota archaeon
ACAAGTATAAAACAAGGGATGCTGGAAAGGCTCAAAATTAACAATATTAAGACTTTACGTTCAACCATTTTTTTATCCCTTACTTTTCGTGCAACACCTACTCATGACTCTACTACAAAATGATTATAAAATCTTAAATAGATAGCTCTTTTAAAAAATAAGAAGGATAAGGAAATGGAAGAACATGAAAATGTAAATAAGGAGAAGGCAGAATTCTATTTTAAAAATAAAATTAAAATTCACGTTTCCTTAACTTCTAAAGAATTTCTTAATGGATTTTTTGAATCCGAATTAATAGACAAAATTTACTTTTGGTTCATTGATGATAAAGATGGGAGGGTTAGATTATTTTTAAAAGAAATTTATGATTTAACTGATTTTAAGGAGGCTTCAAAATGACTGATGAAGTATATGATGAGTTAAAAGCAGACGAAAGAAAAACAATTGATGATAATTCTCAACACAATTTGGATATTTTAGAATCTCCTGAAATTATATTTAATACAATAACCCAAGGATTGCATAGGGGAAATTGGTATTTTGGGAAGTTGTTTAAGCGAGGAGATAAAAATTTCTGTGAGGGGCTTGTTTGGGGTAAAAAAATATTATTAAATGAAAAAAAGATTGAAACGAATGAAAGAGGAAAACAAGTAGTGGTTGATGATAATCAAATTAAAAACTTTGGATTAAACTACAAACACCAATTAGAACCAATTATGAATGTTTGGAGTAATGATAAAAGCGATTTCTCAATTAAAAAATTTATTGAATCAAAAAAGAAAATGCTTGATACAGATTATTTTTATAATCAAATAAGAAATAGGATAGAATATTTTATGGATGTTAAAGATAAAAGAATCTATGATTTGGCAACTTGTTGGGTAATTGGAACTTATTGCTATGAATTATTTGAAACTTATGGGTATCTATATTTTAGAGCTATGAGAGATTCTGGTAAATCTAAATTTAAAAAAATATTAAGATTAATCGGATTTAATGGGCAAGAGGCTTCAAGTATAACTGAAGCCAGCTTTTTTAGAACTATTGAAAATACAAAAGGGCTTTTATGTTTGGATGAGTATGAAAAAATGGATTCCGATAGAAAAAAGGCAACAGACTTATTACTAAACGCGGGAATAGAGCAGGGGGCTTCTGTAAAAAGATATGATGTTGATTTAAAAATGAATCTTGATTTTGGGGTGTATTGCCCAAAGATTATTTGCAATATAACTGGATTAAATCCTACAACTATGAGTAGATGTATTGTTGTAAATTTGCTGAGGACCACAACAAAAAAAGGAAAATTAAAGCCAAAAGTTAGAGACCCAGAATGGCAACATATAAGAGACATGTGTTATGTATTTGTTATGGAAAATTGGAGAGAATTAAAAAAAATTTATGATAATTATGATTATTCTGAAATTAATAATCGGGCAGAAGATTTATGGAGACCTATTCTAAGTATTGGAAGCTTTTTTGGGGAAAAAATAGAAGATTCTTTAAAAGGCTACTGTGAATATATAACTAAAGAAATCCAAGAAGAAGAAATTTCAGATAGCCTTCATTATATTATATTATCCCAATTAGTAGAAGAATTTAAGCAAAATCCTTCTCCAAGATTTATGACAACCAAAGAGATTACTAGAATTGTGGAGAGACACCCTGAATTTTCTGTGGGGGATAAAAACCCTGAAAAAGTGGTTGCTTGGAGATTTAGGGAATTAAAAGAGTATTTTAAACATTCAAGAAGCCCAACTGGACTTAAAGGTTGGACAATGGGATTAAAAGATATCTTAAACGCAATGGCTTCAAGAAATTTTCCTCTTCCAGAATGGGTTTTAGATAAAAAATTGTGAAGTTGGAAAAACCGTAAAAAAATAAGGGCAGAAAAAGGAGTGAATTTAGGTAACCTTAGTGCACAAACACTTTCTTCACTTTTTGCCTTTTCTGCTCTTAATATGGTCAAATTTAAGGTATTTGCCTTTTCAAAATCTTCGTCCTTACTGACCTTACTGACCTTGTCCTTATCCAAATGGGATACCCCACTTTCCTTTTTTTGTTTTTTTTACTCTGTGACTATGCTTATTAAGGGCAGAAAAGCCCAAATTTGCAGGAATTGAAAAGGTAAAAATAAGGACAATAAGGTCAAGAAAGGGAAATAAGGGTAATAAAGACTATAAGGACAATAAGGACAGAAGTATCTAAATTACTAAAATAAAAAATAAACCGAAAGATTTAAATACAAGAAGATATTAAATATATTATGAAAATACAAGTAGATTTGCCAGAATATTTAAATAAAGAACTAAAAAAATATAAACTAAATTTTGATTTACAAACCCTACAAGAAGCAATAATAAGTGTTCTTACTAAATTTTTTCCTCATAAACAAAATGAAATACCAAACAAGTGAAGAAGCAAAATTTGCACAATTTATAAGCGAAATTAAGA
Organism: Nanobdellota archaeon; assembly: GCA_018816625.1. Lineage (GTDB taxonomy): Archaea > Nanobdellota > Nanobdellia > Pacearchaeales > GW2011-AR1 > JAHIVR01. The sequence continues at coordinate 2,452 of JAHIVR010000159.1, forward strand.
AATATGATAAAATAGATACAAGAACGCTTGAGATGTTAATAGCAAGAATATCTCCTAATAAAAAATTCTTTAATCTAAAACATAAAATTAGTTATTACAGGTTCTGGATAAAAAGAATACATCAAGCAGGGATTATAATTCAACACCCAAATATATTTGGAATGTGGATTGTTAAAAATGGAGATTCAAAGAAAAATGATTGAACAATATCAAGAATTCATAAAATCAGATTGCTTTAAAATGAAAAATAAAGAAACAAGAGAATACAAAGAACCATATAAAGTAATTTGTGGAATATGTGCAGGATTTATTAGTGAGTCTGATAATCCAGAAGGAGAGTTGGGTTATGATG
>JAHIVR010000160.1 GCA_018816625.1 Nanobdellota archaeon
AAATAAAAAAGAACCTGTAAGGTATGGTATTTTAGCAGAAGAAACATCAGGATTCCAAAAATTTTTGGATAAATGTTGTAGGCATAAATAAAATGGAAGATAAATTAATAAAAGAAGATATTGGGTTGGTTGATGAAATTTTAGAATTATGTAAAAATCTAGTGTCAATAGAATCACATTCTTTTGGTTCTTATGTGTCAAGTAAAGATGAAAAATGGTTACAGATTTCTAAAAAAGCAAGAGAATTAAGAACAAAATATCTTTCAGTTATAACTAAAAATGAAAATCAATCTTGGTGTATAAGTAAGCATATATGTGAGTGCTTAATGAGATTACAAGAATGTTATACACGATTTCTTTCCACTAACCAATTAGGAGAAGCAAAAATATGTTCTGAAGATTATCTTGATTTGTATGCTTTATTTATGATAATTAATGGTATTAAAGAAGGAGAAGGTAAATCTTCAGCTTAAAATGGATAACTGTCCTTATTGTGGTACTTTATTGAAAGAAACAAATCTTGGAAGAAAGTGGTGTCCAAATTGTGGGATAATCGAAGAAGAGAGTTCGAATGAATCTGAAGAAAAACCCAACTATGTTGGATAGTTAAGGACATTTCATTTTTTCAATAGTTTTTTTATCAAATTTTTGAAAACTTTTTTCCATCATATCGTCTAAGACTTCACTTATACTAACATCTCTTTCTAATCTGAAACTTTCTAGTCTGACTAATTGTTTTAATTTTTCTTTAGTTCCTATCTTAATTTTTGTTTGAGAATACCCATTCACCATAAGGATAATAGGGACACCCACATTTATAAATCTTTTTAAATTATATCTTTTATGCCTATTCAAAAATGTAGAAGAAAAAATAAAAGTGGGTGGCGATATGGTGATTCTGGTAAATGTTATTTAGGACCAAATGCTAAAGAAAAAGCAAAAAAACAAGGTCGTGCAATTTCATTAAGTAAAGCTCGTCAGAAAGGACACAAAATTCCAGAGAAATAAAATGGTAGATTGTAGATTAAAAAGAAACAGAAATTTGGCTTCTTGTAAAAGAGGAAATCCTAGTGGAAAATTAAAATGTTGGAAGAAAGCAATAAATTCTGATGATAAAATGACTTCCTATGGAAAAAAGAGTACATTTGAATTAGTAAATATTCATAAATCAAATAAACAGTACTTCGTAACACATTCAAATCTTTGGACGGGTAAATTAAATCAAAGAATTGGTTCTTCCAAAGAAAGAAAAAAGGCAATAGAAAAAGCAGAATCATACATGAAAGAACACGATACATGTTAAAATGAAAAAATCAAGAACTCAATTAAAGAAAGGAACTATTTGTAAGTTATTGAAAAGCAAAAGATTAGTTGAATGTTACAACAAAAAAGGAGAAATGATTGCTGCTTATGTTGTAAAAAAGAAAAAATAATCAAAAGGGAGGAAAAAATCAAAATGGCTCAAACACGGAATATCGGAAAAGCTCGGGCTGCCTGCAAAGGTAAAAAAGGCAGAGCATTAAGTACCTGTATGAAAAGAAAGCTTAAAGGACCAGCAAAGAAAAAAAAGAAAAGATAAATTTCCTAAATCATGCTCCTATTAACAAATAGGGTAGGGACTTATCTACTTGAGGTTTTGCCAGTACCGATAGTGTAAGTCCCATTTTTTTATTTTAAAAATTTTTAGTTCCATTTTAATGATTCCTCATACCAACATTAGTTCCTTTAACCTCAACTAAATTTCTTATTATTTCTTTATAACCTTCAGAAATTGTATCAGATTCCATAATTTGCTTAAATTGTTTAGCATTTTTTATTCCTTTTGCGAAACTTTCTGACCTAATTAATCTTTTTTTGAAGTTGATTGAGTTTTTCATTAATCGTAAGGCTATCTCAAAATCTTCTTCATTAGGATATAAAATATTCTTTTCAACCTTTCTGTTGTAATAATTTAAAAATGCAGACGAGCATAAAAATCTAAAAAATTCTTGCAATTCCCTAAAAAAATTTAAACCTATTTCTTTAACAACTGGTTTTGTTAATTTATCCCATTTTTTATAAGCTTCCTCTCTAAATTTTTTTGGAATGTGGTAACCATTAATTTTTTTTTCTTCATCTGTTTGGATTCTTGCTAATTCTATGTAGTAGTTTCTTATTATTTCTTCAGTATCACTACTTTCATTGTTTCCTATTTTTGTTTTTATATGGTTTCCTATTTCAGAATGCTCATCACAATTATGCCCAATAAGTATTGGAACAACCCTAAATATTAAACCTGAAAAAATATAATGAGATAAATCTGTACTAATCCCACACAATAAAGCTATCCCATCTGCTTCAATATCTATATCTTTCTGCATTGTTGCTCTTTGGATGCGTTTTTCCTCTCCCAAAAGTCCTTCTATAACTTTTATTAGAATTGGGTCTTTACTCATTCTTGCGAAATCTCCAACAATTAAAGAGAATAACGGGTTTTGGGCTATTGCAGATTCCATTTTAGCAGAGGTTATACTTTCAAATTTTAATGGAGAAAATGTTAAATTAGAGAACAATTCTGCTATTGAAGTTTTTCCTCCACCACTCCCAGTTAAAAATAAAGCATGAATATTTGTTCTTACTTTTTTAGCCCCATAATGCAAATCTGGAATTATTAAAGAGCAAGGCATTAAAGAGAGGACTTCAAAAGTTTTACGCCCAATTTTTGGATAAATAGATTCAACATAATCGCAAATATACCTATAAGGATTATCAAGCAGTTCTTGTGGGAATTCTTTTTCTTTATTCACATATTTTGGTAAGTTCATTTTATTTCTATAAACAGTATGTCATCAACAAATAAATATTCATTATTAAGTTCATAAACATTCCCTTTTTCAAATGACTTCAGATAAACATGTGTTTTAGTAAAAACAAATTCAGCAGGTACATTTAATTTTTTAAAGACAGCCATCCTAAATACTGATATGTCTCTACACACACCCTGACCATGATATTTGACTAGTTCTGTTGGAGAAAAAAATAATCCTTCTCTTAATGATTCGTGGGATTTACTCCAAATAAATTCTATATTTTCATAAACACAAACAGATTTTATTTCTGAATCCAAACAAATTTCATATACATTGACTACTTCTTCGTCAGACATATACTCATTCGAAGTATCTTCATAAGTTTGAATTGTTCTTTCACTAGTAGAATAACTTTCAGAATTAGTTGGAGGGGAAAAAATATAAATAAGATTACATATAATTAATATGAGTAATAAAGTTAATAGGATACTTATTATTGATATTTGTATTTTATTTTTCATTTTTTACTATCCTTTTGTTTTAGTGTTTAGTCCCCCCAAATTTACTCCAACGAGTATTATCCCAAAACTCATTTTTATTATCCTTGCAAAGGAAATAATTGCAATCTTTTTTGGATATTGTTCTTTAAAACATTCGGCAATTTCCCATGCTTCTAAGTCATCATCTTGTTTAATTCTTATCTCATATCTTTTTTGGTTAGTTAAGTAATCTGTATTTTCTATAATTTCCATTTTATCTTTCCTGCACCTCTTCAGTTTCGTTTAGCCTTTTATGAAAATCTTTTATCATATTTAATTCACTCTTCTTTTTCTTAAAAACTTCATCAACATCTTCCACTGTTTTACATTGGCTAAAATCTAAAGTTACCATTTATCTTACAAGAACTTATCGTAGTTCGCAATCTCCTGTTTTAATTTCTTTGAATGTTCAGGGTCAAGTTTTCTTGAAGTGATTAATCGCATTGCAATTTCCTGCCAAGTTTCTCTGCCTGTTCTGAATTTATTTAGAAATCTTAAAAACCAAACATTAACTTTCATGCTTGTAATTTCTTTATCTTCTTTTTGAGGTAATACTTTTTCACTCATATTAATTTTTCTCCTGCGAGTTC
>JAHIVR010000161.1 GCA_018816625.1 Nanobdellota archaeon
ATTGAAAAAAGAATAAAAGAAGTAGTGACTTTAAAAGATTCTGAGTATTTTAAATCTCTTGATACTTATAAGTCCTCTAAGTTAACTAGTCTCACCGGTAATGCTATTGCAAATCCTGCACAAGATTATAATTATGTAATTATAACAACTAATCAGTTTAAAGGGGAGTGGGATGGAAATTGTGGAAGTTCTTGCACTTTGTTTTCTTGTTTAATAAAACAAAAAAGGTGTAGATTAGAAAACCCAATTACTGCAACAATTGTGACTAAAGAAGAAATTTTAGCTGATTCTGATTATGGATGTAATAGTGCCTACATTGTTAATTTAGGAAATAGTATTGGGATGGATTTTTCAGATTCACATTGTGGTGTTGTGGGGCATGATGATGATGCTTCAAAAATTAGAAATTTTATTAGAGATGCTTATGTAAATTGGAATACAGAATATGTTGTTTTGGGGGGAGATGCTGATATTGGGCAGGAGATAATCCCTGTGAGGGGGTTATTTGATGATCTTTATTTAACTTTAGTTTCTTCTGATTTGTATTATTCTTGTTTAGAGGGTAGTTTTGATTATGATGGGGATGGTGTTTTTGGGGAGCTGGATGATGGAGTTGGTGGAGAAGATGCTGATTTTTTGGCAGAGGTTTATGTTGGAAGAGTTCCTGTGGACGATGAAGATGAAATAAATACTTTTGTTGATAAAATAATTGTTTATGAAAATTTAGGTGTAGATTCTTTCTCCCATCTTTCTAATGTTTTAATGGTTGGAGAGTCTTTGGGTTTGGGGGGCCCGGCAGTATATGCTAATTTAATGCTGGATGAAGTGCATGAAGGATCAACTGAACATAGTTATCTTACTTCAGGGTATCCTTCAGGTTATAATGTTGATTTTTTTTATGAAGCAGATGGATATTGGAGTAAAGATGATTTAAAAAATAGAATAAATCAAGATAATTTGCATATGATTAATCATTTGGGACATGGTCAGTTTTTTAGAAATATGAAACTTGAAGAGATTATGGGGGATCTTGATGATTTAACTAATAATAATAATAAATTTTTTGGTTATTCGGAAGCCTGTGATTCTGGGAAATTTGTTTATGATTCTATTATTGAATGTATGGTTTTGGGGCCAAATAGGGCTTTTGGTTATATTGCTAATTCAGGAATTGGAATTGGAACCCCAGGGTCAACTGATTTTCCTTCTACAAGGTATCACAGAGAATTTATAGATGCTCTTTTTTCTGAAAGAATTTTAAACTTTGGAAAAGCAAATCAGGATTCAAAAGAAGACAATCTTGGAAGTTTGCCTTCCAATGAAGCTTATGTGTGGTGGGGAAATGATTGGGCTTTGGCCATGGAATATATTTATTATAGTATTACTCTTTTTGGAGATCCAGAAACTAGTATTAAAATTCCTGAACCAGATAAACCTGTGGCAGATTTATTTATAGACAGAAGTATTTTTTTGGGAAGTGTTGAGATAGTTGGTTCTGCTTTAGAAGGATTTTCTGATGGGGCTGATTTTGATAATTATATTCTTGAATATAGGCATGAGGATGATGTTGATTGGTCTAGCTTAGGAATTATTTTGACAAATGGGGGAAGTTTGCCAGTGAATAAAGGGGTTTTGGCTACTTGGGACTCCACTCAGACTAGTAATGGATTAAATATTTTGAGGCTTACGAGTTATGGGGGAGGATTGACTTCTAGGGACGAAATTGAGGTTGAAGTGAATAATGATCTTCCTTGTGACTGCGGTGTTTGGGGAGATTTAAATGGAGATGGTGCAATAAATCCGGTTGATGTTGTGTTTATGATAAACAAAGTGTATTTAGGCAATGATCAGCTTGTCCAGCCCCCAAACTGTCCACTGCAAGCAGGAGATGTTAATTGCGACGGAAATGTAAATCCAGTAGATGTTGTGTTTATGGTTAATTATGTTTATTTAAGTAATAATATGTTTTGTGATGATCCTTGTTTAGGGGGTGCTTCACCACCTAGTTCTCCTCCGCACGTTAATGCACCTGAAACTTTAAATGATTTTGTAGATGCTTATCCAGAAATTTCTAATGAGATAGGAATATCTAAAAGTGTAGATGTTAAGAAGAGGGTTGCTGTTTTTGATTAAGGTATCCCTTTGAGCAACCAATAACTCACAATAACTTCACACCATTTCTCAATATATCTTTTACGAGAGGGTCTTTTTTGTTTTTATAGAAGTTTGTTTTGAAATAATGGATTTCTATGCTTTTTTTTGGTATTATTTTTACCATTTTTTAAGGAACTAAGGTATTCTTCTAGGTAACCAGGTGTTTTTTTCTGTAATTCTTTTTGTTCTGGGTTTTCTTGGTTTCTTTATTTTTGGTTTTTCGGCAGTTTCCAATTCTTTTTGAATCTTTTGAAGATCTTCTTGTTTTGCTTTTTTTCTTGGAGATTCTAGGTTTTCTCCTTTGTAAACTGGAATAACATTTAGGATTTCGTGGCCGAAGGCGTTTGATGGGTAGATATCAATCTTTTTTGGCCTTAGTGTTTTAAGAAGTTCTGCAATTTGCTTTGCTAGTTCCGTGGCTCCTGTTGGAATTTTTTCTGAATGTATTTTTGGAATAATCAGGGTGTGTCCTCTTGATACAG
>JAHIVR010000019.1 GCA_018816625.1 Nanobdellota archaeon
CAACAGCAGGAGTTATTTAAGGAGAATATTGATGAGTTGCTGACAGATTTTGAGTTATTATTGGATTTTGATGGGGATTTATCTGGGAAAGAACACTTAGAGATAACAAAAGAAGAAGCAGTAAATAGAGCTTTGAAAGATTTAATAACTGCGAAGAAGTTTTTAGATTCCTATGGCATTCGGCACCATATTATATTCTCAGGGAATAGGGGTTTTCATGTGATTGTAAAATTAGATTTAGATGTTGGATTTAAGAAGAAATATGAAATAGCAAATAAGTTGTTAATGGAGATTAAAGATGTTTTAAATTTAGATACATTAGACGCTGTTGGGGAATTAGGAATTAGGAAAGTAAGCAAAACGGTATATAGTTTAGTTTCTAAAAATGAAGTCACAAATGTATGTCTCCCATTAGATGACCGACAAATATCAAACTTTAACTTGTCGGATATGGAAGTTGGCAAAGTAATGCAAAATATTAGAATAAAAGACCGAGGAGTTTTAGAAAGACATTCCAATCAAAGCAAGGAACAGCTATCAAAAAACTTTAAGAAAATGTTGGAGGATTTAGAGATATGAATTGGAAGAAAACTCGAAGCATAGGCAAAGAGTTAAGGAAGAAAAAATCCCAAGGTATTTTGAATCTGTATTCTAAAGGAGAAAGTTGTCCCACAATAGCAAGTGCCTATGGGACAACCCAGGCAACTATAAACAGGATTATTAAGGAAAACGGTGGGAAACTGAGGACTATAAGTGATTCGGTTATGGGGATTGCTAAAGGAAGAAAAAGGTCAATTGAGAATAATAAGAGGATTGTGGAAAGTAGAAAGAAAAATGGATGGTTCAAGAACCCTGAGAGAACTAAAGAGAAGATTTCAAAATCACACAAGGGCAAACACTATTCTCCTAAAACAGAATGGAAAAAGAGACATAAGATGGTTAGAACCAAAAAACATAACAGAAAAATAGGTTTAGCCAACCTGCGAAGAAAAGAAAAATTTGGGTATATAAATTCTCCAGAAACTAGAAGAAAGATGCGAGTTGCTAGAGCTAAAGTTAAATATCCAAAAGTAGATACTTCAATAGAAGTAAAAATACAAAATTTCCTAAAAGAGTTGGGAATAGAATTCTTTACACATCAATATATGAAGATAGATTTGGCTTATCAATGTGACATCTTTATTCCTTCAATGAATCTCATAATTGAAGCAGATGGAGACTATTGGCATGGCAATCTTGATAAGTATGGTTCTTGGTTAAATCTAAATAAGCAACAGAGAATCCAAAAAATAAGGGATTTTGAAAGAACCGCACAATTAGAAGGAAAAGGATACACAGTGATTAGATTGTGGGAACATGAAATAAGAAGTATGAGAACTAAACAATTTAAAAAAATACTCTATCAAAACCTTAATAAAGAAGAAAGAGTTAATAACTTCATGGAATTACTAAAGGACTTGGAGGTGAAAATTGGGTGAACGCTATTACCTAAACGTTATTTGTCCGTTTTGTAAACATAAACAAGATGGGTATGGGGACGAAATGTTTACTGGGATTTATTATGCTCCCACGTCTGGATTCTTAACTCATAAATGCGAAAAGTGTGGAAAAATAATTGATTTAGAAAAATATTCTGGAATAGATGCAGAGGGAACAGCAAGAACGAAGTATGGAATAAAAGCTGTCAAAGAATTTAAAAAAGGGATAGTAAAAAATGCCAAGTAAACAATCACACTCTGCAAATGCTAAAGAGTTAGGTGAAAGAGTAGCAAGTGGGCAGCTACAAACTTATTTTAAAACATTACCAAGAGGTGAAGCGTCTTTATTAGCAAAAGCTCTGCAAAAAGATGAGTTCGCTGACATTTCCACCATCCTTGTAAGAAATTTGAGTTCGTATGGGCAATCCCTTGAAATTGCACTTATCTCTGCATACGAAGACCAGGTAAAACAATTAGCAGAGAGATTAATAGACGAGAGAGTAGAAGATTTGGAAGAAGACATAGATAAAGCTGTTGAATCAAGAGATTTTGATAGAATAAATAGATTTGCTGATGAATTAGAAAAACTCTCGCCTGTTAGTGACAGGAGCAAGAGGGTTATAGAGAAATTAAAAAGGATTGCTATAAAGGTTAGAGTTCCTTTTAGTCTTAAAGCAAGAGTCAGGAAATTTTCTAAAGAAAAAGATTTTGAGATAGACAGAACAACTAAAGCTGGGGTTTATGAATCTTGGAGCAATAAGAAACCAGCATTTGCAGTTTTCCATAACGGGAAAATAGTTACTTGGCATAACATAACCCCGAAGCAATATGAAAAATTTAAAAAAGCGAAGAAAGTAAAAATTGAATACAAACCAACAACATCCAGAAGAATAAAAGAAACTCCGAAGATTGTAAGTCTTGGCAGAGCCCCATTGTCTAACAAAGAGAAAATATTTATTAGGTCAAGGAGTGACATGGGTGTTGGTGATGTTTATTCAGATTATTTAAAGAAGTTTGGGAAGATTAGACCTAAGGGCAATCTTTTGAAAGAAATAAGAAGGTTATCTTCTTCTTAAATTCCTGCTCTTTGTGGAAATAACCATTGCTAAATAACAAAGTTTATCTCTTAAATAAACCGCAAGAAAGACAATAACAGAAAGAATAATCAAGAGGATTATCATTACTGTTGGTTTTTTATCAATTTCTTCTTTTTCAAGTTTCTTAAATAGTTCTTGGCAGTTGGTAGTGAAATTACCAAAAAAGTCTTTTAGGTTTGATAATCCAAAGTTTTTACTTATTATTGTTAGATTATTTCTGAAAAGAATTAACTCAAGATTTGTGTAGTTCAAAGTATTATTGAATGTATGAAGTTGTATGAAGTCATAAGAATAGTTGCATAAAAAAGAGTAATCATCCTGTGAAATTCCCACTTCTGGTGTTGCCCCACCACCACCCGATGGAGGTATTCCTGACGGCTGTTCTGCGAAGAAAAAACCTTCTATAATTTCGTCAGGCAAAAGGGCACCTTCTTCGCTGCCGTAGGGATTGAGACTTATCACACTTGATTCTGCTCTTGCTATTTGAATTAATAAAATCGAAGCTAAAATTAGAAAAATTAGTCTATGTTTTCCCATGCAAATTTTAAGATAAACAAGTTTTTAACCCTTTCTCAAGAATTACATTGTTGCGTTGAGTGGACTTATGGTATAAAACAAAAAATAGAATATTGGTTTATCTATAGAAACTATCAATAATCACATAATTCAATTCTCTCAGTTTTTCTTTTTCTCTTATTTGCATCTCTAATTAAATCCTTGTATAACTTTTCTTCTCTGCTTACTAACTCTTTAGCAGTAATCTCTTCCTTAGCCCATTTTTTGTTTAAATGCCTAATTTTCTGAGCCAAACTTCTCTTCTTATGCTGGGTCAGCATCCCCCTAAATTCTTCTCTTGTTACACCACATTCATTTACCATTTTTCTTACTTGTTTTAATGCGTAATCCTTTAAATAATTATCCTTTTTTAATTTTCTATTCAGTTTAGAAGTCCAGTTAATGCAACAATGTGCTCAAGAATTTAGAATTAGGTTATTGATAAATCTACTCCTATTCTTTTCCTTTATCTTCTCCAGAGCTTCTTTTGAAATAGTTATATCTATCCTAACCCTTCTATCTGGCAACCTTTTGTGCAGGTCGTAGTATTTCATGCTCTTACAAACGCTTTCTATCGTTTTTAAAGTTATTTCCTGGGGCACCATCGTTTCAGTCTCCTTTCTATTTTATCTATCGAACCAATGTTATTCTTTGCTATGCTGATAAGTCCAGAAGAGAATTTTTCCCTGTTGCATTTTATCCCTTCTTTTTTAAATCTCTTCAATACAATCTCAGAGGCTGTGGACTTATTACCATCGAGGAATGGGTGGTTAACAATAACCCCTCTGATTAAGTAAGCATTGCTTTTGTATATGTCTTTCTCTTTGTTTGCACTATCAACAGCAAACTCCAAGTTGCTCCTATCAATCAAAACCCCTCCATGTTTTTTATTAATCTTTATTAAATTGTTTACATCTACCATATTTTATACACATAATTAAAGTATTTAAAACTTTCGCTTTCTCTCGCAGAATATTAAATGTAGCTTCAAACATTTATAAATAACCTCAAAAAACCTACTAATTTTCATTTTAAATACAAGTTCCTAATATTCCTCCATTGTAATTAATACAACCCGCTACATTAATATTTTTCGATACAGTCAAATTTCCTGTTACAGTTAAATTCCCATTAATAACCACATTCCCAGTAGGATTCAATTCTATATCACCTAAACTATTTAATTTTAGATATTCTACTGCTGGACCTGCACCCTTTCCTTGTATGCTTGTGCCTATGTTGTTCCAATAAACATAAGAATGTGATGGCCCCATAATTAAATCGCCGTCAGGAATGCTTATGTCTCCATCTGATTTAACTTG
>JAHIVR010000162.1 GCA_018816625.1 Nanobdellota archaeon
TCTTTCTTTATTATAAGAAAAAGTATCATCGGAAATGTATAATGAACTTGGTTTTAATCTAGATATTTTTTCTAGGTCTCTTTCAACTCTTTTTAATGAAAATCCCCTCACCTTTGGGAAAATTTTAAAACAGAATGAACATGCACTATAACACCCTCTTGAAGTGTTTAAATCAAAGATATTTTTATTAATCTTTTCTGATAAGAAAGGCCAAATACTATACTCTATCTCTGGAAGCTTATCAAGATTCTCAATTTGCTTTTGTTTTTTAGTTGTTTTAATGGACCCATTTGTTCTATAAACTACTCCCGAAGGAAGATCTCCTTTTTTTTCCAAAAAAGAAACTAAATCTTTAGTTGTTTTTTCTCCTTCCCCAATAACTCCAAAATCTATTTCTGGAAAAGTTCTCATTAAGAGATTGTTATCGTTTAAACCATAAGAGCTAATTAAAGACCCCCCTACAATAATTTTTTTCCCTTTTAATTTTGGAAGTGTTTTTTTCAAAAACCCATAACTATCCAAATAAGAACCAACTCCAACAACATTACAATTATCAATTTCCTCTAATAAAGAATTTGAATTGTGTGCAAAATCTAAATTTTTTACTTCGTGTCCTTCTTGTCTTAAGACAGCATCAACAAATCCTATTCCCCCTAAATGATAGAAATTTATATTAGATTTATCTGCTTTATATGAATGAGGAGGATTAATTAGTCCTATTTTCATTTTAAGCTCCTTAGAAGTTAATTGCAAGAGATATTCTATTTTCTAGTTTAGGACTAGCATCTCCATCACTTTTTAATGCTGGATTATAGCTTAGGCTAACTCTTTTTTTTATCTCTCTTTTGAGTTCAATCTCCCCATAAGTCCATTTCGGATTATTAGAAACATCCCATTCTCCAAATCCACTAAGGCTTAATCCTAGGGGAATGTCCAAAGCAAAATAATATCCTAAAATATTTTTATCTACTTTCTTTCCTTGTTTATCAATCCAAATTGGTAAATAGCTTAATTTAAGAGGGATTTTAGAGATTGGTTTTGCACTTATTCCTAAACCTGTTTGTGTTAAAGGCTCATTGCAATGGATTGTTTGGTTTTTTAGATTAATTCCTTTGTAAATTTCTTTTTCCAGAGAAGTTTTTCCATAATACCCATTACTTTTTGAAAAATCAAGAAAAGTAAATCCTCTAATCTTTTGAGGCAATTTATAAAATTGATTGCTTTGAACATATGAATTTTGATTTATTTCTGAATGAATGTATCTTACATTTCCAGACACGCTTGCTTTTGCTTCTTTAATTGGAGCCAAGCTAAGGGCAATTATTGAAGCCATCTTAAGTACATTTTTTATTTTTCCCATAATTTAATTTTACCTATTCTCTTTTTAAAAATATGTTGTAATGTTTAATACTACACTTAGAAAAGTTTAAATAACAATTCTCCTTTAGAAATCTATGGGGAATGCTAAAGAAATATTGCAAGAATTTGGTCTTACAGAGAACGAAACCCAAGTTTACTTAGCTTTACTTAAGTTGGGGTCTGCTAGTGCTTCAGAGATAACCCAAAAGACCAATATTCATAGGATTAATATTTATGATATATTAGAAAGACTGCAGGAAAAAGGATTAGTTTCTTATGTTATTCTTGGTAAAAGAAAACACTATGAAGCTTCTGATCCTAAAAAAATTCTTGAAATAGAAGAAGAGAGAAAGAGAAAAATTAAAGAAATTATCCCCCAATTAAGTGCTGAAAGAGTCTTGACAAAAGAGCCTCAAGAGGCCACTATTTTCAAAGATAAAAAAGGAATTAAAACAATTCTTGATGAAATCCCTAAATCTAAAACAGATGTTTATCTTTTTGCTTCTGGATGGGGATTTAAAGAAAATTTTCCAGATTATACAGATATCTGGCATGAAAGATTTAGATTGCACAAAACTAAAATTAAAACATTAATTAGTAGCAAATTCAAAAAAGAATTAAAAGTTCCCAAACCTCTAGAATATAGATATTTGTCTAGTGAATTTGTGTTTCCTTCTACTACTGTACTTTATGAAGATAAAGTTTTCATGATTTTGTGGTCTGCTCATCCTTTAGGTATTTTAATAAGGGGAAAAGAAATCTCGAATTCTTATAAAGAATTTTTTAATATTCTCTGGGAAACTGCAAAACCTTAACAACATTTATCCAAAAACCCCAACGACAACATTTATAAGCTCTAACCATCAACAACACAAAAACAAAGAATTATTTTCCTTTCAGATCTTTTTCTAATTGCTTATATTCTTTTATGTAGAGGTCAATTGTTGGTTTAATATTATGATTTTTTTCATATTCCTGCAAAGATTGATAATATTCTATCCTATTTTTGAGATTTATATTTAATGGTGGAAGATTATGCTTTATTAAAATATTATTTAAAAGTATTCTTCCAACTCTTCCATTTCCATCTGCAAAAGGGTGAATGTTTTCAAATTGATTATGCACTACTGCAGCCAAGATAAATGCAGGATATTTAACTTTGTTCTTTTCATACCATTTTATTAGTTCAGTTAACAGATAATTTATTCTTGCTTGTGGGGCTCCCTCATGAACTACTATTCCAGATTGAACCATAACAACAACTTCTTCTCCTTTTTTTCTGAACTGTCCCGCAAAATGCTTTGAATTCTTGAAAACAATCTTATGGATGTCTTTTATTAATTTTATAGAGATATGCTCCTTGGTCTTTCTAATAAATCTGATGGCTTCATCAACTCCATACGCTTCTGCAATGTCCTCTTTCGATTTATCCGGCCATTTATCATGTTCTAGGATATTAAACACTTCACTTTGATTTAGTTTACTTCCTTCAATAGCATTTGTATTATATGAAAATAACTTAGAAAACTTTTTCCAGTCTCCTTCAGATAAATGAGAAATTTTTAAGGGAATATTGGATTCAATCATTTTGATTGAATTTATTTCTTCCTTTGATAGTTCAATCTTTAAAGGATCTTGGATTATTTTGTATTTATGTATTTCTTCCAGAATAAGTTTTTCAGCAATTATGATCCTTTCTTTTAATTTTTCCTCACTTAAGTCAGTCCCAAGATATTTTCTGAATTTGTGAACTTTTAAGCCTTCACGGTAAGAATGAGCAAGATAATATTTTATCTTTCTTCCTGCTTTTCTTTTTTCAATATTCATAAATATATTAGGTGTCTACAATATTTAAATATTTCTGTTTAGGTGTCTACAAACAGCAAAGAATGTAGTCACCGGTTATTATTTATCCAAAAACCCCAACGACAACATTTATAAGCTCTAACCATCAACAACACACTGAATCATTAAGAACAAAGTGTTGACCCCTGCAATATGCCAGGAAGGGCGAGTCCACGGTCGGGGCGTTCCACACTTTTGGCACCCAAGTGGGCTTTCATTTCTAAGGAAATCCTTTAATCTTGATTAACCCAATTAAAAGTATAGCGCAAAAATAAAATAATCTGCCAATTCTTTGCGCAAAAATGAATTTTATGCTAAAAAACAATAATTTACGAGTAAAATCCTTGCGCAAAAGAAAGATTTAAATAGTATAAAATGCGCAATATATTATGGAATGGGCAAAACCAGAAGGATATAGCAAGAAAAAAGTAGATTGGGCCGGAAATATTCTGATTAATAAAACAAGCTCTGAAGAAGATAGAAACAAGGCCATTAGTATCTTAGATAATTGGAGAGCAATCCATAGATATCCCATGCATATTTTTAAAAAAAGATTAAAGAATGTTTCTGAAAAAATGGATAAAGATGCATTTGCCGTTCAGAGATTAAAAAGACTTCCTTCAATTATTAAAAAATTGCAAAGAGTATATCAAGGCCACAAACCAACAATGAAACTATCACAAATACAAGATATTGCTGGATGTAGAGTTGTTATGCCAACCATAAAACAGGCAAGAGAATTATATGAAAAACATTACATCCAAGGCCATATTAAACATCCAAAAGTAAATGAAAAAGATTACATGATGTTTCCAAAAAAAGATGGATATAGAAGTATCCACCTAATCCATAGATATAATAGTGATAAGAAAGGGAAAAAAGAATTTAATAATTTGTTAGTAGAAATACAAATAAGATCTAAATTGCAGCACTTGTGGGCAACCGCAATTGAAATAGTAGACTTTTTTACAAGACAAGCCATAAAATCTAATGAAGGTCAAAAAGAATGGATAGATTTTTTTAGATTAGTGAGTTCAGCATTTGCCATAGTTGAAAAAACTCCAACAATTCCAGGAACTCCTAAAAATAAAAAAGAATTATATGCTCAGATTAAAGCACAAGAAAGTAAATTACAAGTTATTAAAGTAATGGAAGGTTGGACTCACGCAGTTAAAGTTTTTCAAGAAGTAACTAAAGAAAAACCAAAAGTCCAATTTTTCCTCCTAGAATTAGACGTCGAAGAAGGTAGGCTTAATCTAAGAGCATATACTAAAAAACAAGAAAGAATGGCTATTGCAGATTATGATCAAGCTGAAAAAAGAAATCAAGAAAAAAAGGCATATGATGTTGTTCTTGTTGGTGCAGATACAACTAATGATCTAAAAAAAGCCTATCCTAATTATTTTGTAGATAGTGGAGAATTTTTGGAAA
>JAHIVR010000238.1 GCA_018816625.1 Nanobdellota archaeon
ATATCTCTGCATGCATCAGAGAGACATCAATCGACTCAGGCTTACTCCCTGACTCTATTATAGCCAATAAAGCACCACCGAGTTTAAGTACTAGATGTAGTGGTACAGCAATCTTTGCTTCTGCTGTCAGATTTCTAAGGGTATCCACAGCATAGAATTCGTCAGTTGCTACAGCTGCATCAGTTGAGTACGACTGCTCTGATGCTTCTATCGTAATTGAGTCGTCGATGTACAGCAACTCATTTTTAGAGAGATTTATTATGATTGTCTTTTTGTCTGTCATATCTACCTCCTTTCTATAGGCATCAGCATCTATAGATCTGGGTATATATCAGTGCAGTATGCTTCTAGGGCATCTTTGGTAGCTTGGTCAATCTCATCATAAGGAATTGCTGGATACGACCCCACACACGCAGGGCATAGGATACCGTAGCACAATTCCATGACACCTTCGCGACTTGGCTGTTCCCACCAATGTCCAACTTCCTCGTCCTGCCACTCCCAACTGATCTGATGTCCACAGGATGCATAGATGTTACCCATCAGAGAACACTCCTTCTGCCAATTGCATCTTATACCATTCAGCTAATCCTAATACTACTTGCTTCTGCAGCTGTTTCCAGTAATGATCCCAGATACGCTCTCTGAGTTCATCACCTTCTTCCTTTAGTATATCAGCCTGCACTTCACGAACGATAGCCCCGATGTCTTTGGGTGTACCCTCTAGAATACCACTGTCTCTGAGATGCTGCAAGGCTTTATCCCATCTAGCTTCTGTACGCAGGGATTCACCAAGAGCAGACAGGAAATCTGTTTTATCCTTCACCTGCATCTTCTCCTTGAATCTGTCCGCTACAAACTTACCGATGACAAATTTACCGTCTGGTGTGAACTGGTTGTAGTTCTTGACTACTACACCCTCAACTTCAGTTCCACCTAGAACACTTTCTTTGTGCATGAGTGCTTTCAAGTAGTTGATGTCATCAACCTTTCCCGTATAGAAACAGCGAACACACTCGAAGCCTATGCGTTCAGCCTCAGCCTTCTTCTTGTCTGGTGTCAAAAGCTGATCATTCCCGATCTCTACATCGAATACGGCTACATGGTTAGCAGGTGTACGCCTATAAGTAAGTTTGTTGTGTCTACGACTGCGTAGATATTCTCCTCGATAAACCCACTCAGGATAGAGTTTATCTTGTGCAGTTTTTACAGCATCTATGGCCGGTGTGAACATGTTGTTAGGAGCGTCTATGTTGATCTGCTGTCCTTTAGAACGAATCAGCAATGATCCGTCTATCATGCCAAAGGAGAACTGACTACCATCCAGCTTTTCCTCAATCACGACTTCACCGTCGAATAGATTGGGGATATTGCGATGCCCAACAGCATTGACGTCAGGATAGCTTCTGATCTTATTCAAAGAACGTCTCCTCTATTACACGCTGTAGGAAGTCATCAAAACCATGAGAGCTACAATGCTGACAAGCATAGCGTGTCCAATCAGGATAACAGCCCTGATCAACACATGGAGGTTCTGTATCAAGTGATCCATCGAATTCGTTCGTACGAGGGCAATAGCACATAGGTGGATCCATGCCATTCGGCTGTACCCAGATCGGGAAGTTGCCATCATCTTCGTTACAGATATAGCATCTCATCTATCTCATCCAAGCATTATCATGTCTCCACTGATCTATCTGATCCTCTATGTTCTGCACGACACACAGGATATCAGCTAGACATGTTTCCTCGTGGCAAACCATCAGTGCTTGTCTAGCATCAGCGAACAGCTGTACTACGTCTGGCTTCTCTGTCGGATCTGGTCTGCTCTCCACTACAGCCTTCCATGCTGCAGAGTGGGATATCCCGTATGCTGTATCCACTCCCCACTTTTTCAGAATCACTAGCTCATTAGATGGTACAACATCTTCTGCTGTGATGGATCTGACAGATAGTCTCTTTACCTCTGTTGATAGCCGCTCCTCTTCCTTCTTTAGATACGTCAACGCCTGATTACGCCTAGTAACTGATACCACTGCGATACCTCCTATATCTAGTTGTACTGTTGATTTATCTAGTTGTACTGTTGATTAAAACGCTATATCTGATCTACATTACAACTTTGCTGAATGTCTTGTAACAAGCCTTATCACCAATTACTCTGAGAGTCTGATTAGGCAAGTCGATTATCACACTTGGTTGATCGTTGTTATAGGAATCTTCTGCGTATGGCTTAGCCATAAGACCAAACCCAGTCTCTCGATCACGTCCGTCCTTGGTCAATTGATCTACGATTATACGAGTCGCATAGGCTGGATCATCCCATCTATTTCTAGCTGCTATGATTGCATTCTCAGTCATTTCAGGCAGTTCGTATCCGTGTGAGTGTACATACACGTACACATCCCCGAACTTATCTCCACCTTTGATCTGTGCTATCCTTCTATCACCCATTTCTCGAATCTCCTTTCTCTAATCGTATCCCGTACACGCAACTTCCAACAATTCAGCATACGTGTCTATCTCGTGCTCGTCCAGTAAATTACCGCTGCCGTCATAAACGACAGCTATAACTGCTTCTTGTGCTGTTGCTGCTTCTATGCTTCTGAGTTCTTCTGAGACAGTTGTGACTTTAGTACGTACTTCGAATCTAGGCATGTCCAGTCATCCCCCTCTGCAATCACGTCCAAATCTAGCACTTCATACGTATCAATAGGATATGAATCTATTAGAGTACCCTGTCTATGCAGAGCTGCACTATGTGCTTCTGCTTTAGAATTAACTTCAACTTCCCATATCTCATAGGACTGAGTATCAACTCTCATGCGGACTCTGAATCTAGGCATATCTAGAAGTCTCCTTCTGCTACTTGTAGACAAGTCAATCCGAGTGACCGCCACATTTTTACGACTCTATCTCTGTCGTCTAGTACTAGTAGTACATTGTACTTACCGTCTATGTACTTCTCAAATATCTCTCGTTTGACCGTCGTATCATTGCGAGAATCGCCATCAGCACGCATGTACAGGCGATGTTCATGACCAGCGAAATACAATCTAACACTACGCAGACGACTATGCAACCACGTGTCCGTGACCTCTCGGTGTTGCTCTTTTCTACCTGAGACAAATAGGAGC
>JAHIVR010000163.1 GCA_018816625.1 Nanobdellota archaeon
AAATTTATCATTTAGCCGCTCAAAGCCAAGTGAAAATTTCTTTTGAGGATGAATTCGGCGCTTTTAAAACCAATAGCAACAGCGCTCATTTTTTGCTTTCAGCTATAAAAGAATTAAAACCCGACTGTAAATTTTATTTTGCCGGAAGCAGCGAGATGTTCGGTCAGGCAAAAACATGGCCTCAAGACGAAGAGACGACGTTTAACCCTGTTTCGCCTTATGGTATTTCCAAAACCGTCGGATTTTATTTGACAAAAATGCACATTGTGGCAGATAAAAGATGGTTTGGCAGATATTATTATTTGATTTTTACAAAAGAGAATAATAATTTTATTAGTTGGAATAAAAAATCTTATTAAATTGTTGAGATAGTGGAAGTGAAAGACAAGAAATATGAAGAGGAATTAGCAGAGGATATTATGAAAATTCTTACCTGTTATTCTGCCCGTTTTTATGGCAGGCGTGGTGGTAGAAAGAAGAAAAATACGGCTGAAAATGAGCCTAACGATTCTAATGGAATTTAAAAAGGACGTTACACTTTGAATGATCACGCATATATACTGTATAAACGAAAGGATTGTAAATATGATATAAATCTAAGGTGGTTCATATACAAGTACCAATCACTTTTTTATCAATTTTCATCATTCTCAGATAATGGAACTTGGAATAAAACAGATTTCTTTAATTATGCTAAAATTGATATCCCTGAAATTGATGACCAATTATCTATGCTGAATAGATATAAAAAATTAGATATAATTAATGAGGAAATCATTAAGATTCAAAGCTTTATTGAAAAAATATTAAATAAGCAGTTGGTAGTAAATAGTCAGCCAGAACAACAAGTATTTTTATCTGAAATAATGAGCCATATTAGTAGAAATGATAGCCTTTCTGAACAGGGAATATACAGAAGGAGCGGAGATATCAAAAGAGTCAAAGAGAAAATTAAAGTTATTTCTGGGTCTACTGATGATTATTATGGATTTGTGCCATTAGAAAAAAAATTACATTATATTAAAGATAGACCGTGTCTCCAAGTTGTAACAAGGGGGAAAGCTGGAAAGATAAAGTTTCATCCGACTGGTGTTTATGCTACAAATACAAACTCCATGTTATTAGTAATTAGGGAGGATAAAAAATCATTATTAGGAATAGAAACTCAATCAGAAGAAGAAAGTTATTTAAAATTTTTAGAATGTTATTTAGCATCCTTATTTAATGAATATTGCTCTAGTGCAGATGTAGCAGTATTCCCTTTAACTGAGATCATTGATAAAATACGTATTCCATTGTTTAGATACAGTCCGATAATAAAAAAAATTATTGAGAAATATGAAATTCTGAATAAATATAAAGTATCTCTACATGAAATTTCAGAATGTATAACTGAGACATTGGATAAGGAAATTACTTGACGATAAAAATTAGACTTTAGGGCAATCTTCACCCTTTGGGAGCAAAGCCCCTTTAAGTTAACAGTGCCAATTTAGGCACTCCAAATACCCCCCTCCTAAAAATCCACCAGAACCCTCAAATAGCCCTTTTAAGCACTTTATTAGCAGAATCCAATACTTTATTAGCAAAAAACGACTAAATTAGCAAGGCTGTCTTTAGTATCCCTCTTTAATGCAACAGTGCCCTATCTAGTAGCAATATATACAGTAATTTTTGTTTATTTCAAGCATATTCACATATTCAACCCCAAAATCTCAGACAGGTTAATATCATTCTCCTTGATGTATTGTTCTAGGGAGATTACTTCTTCTTCTTTAGCATAATCTATATATGCACTGGTTTGGTTTAAATCCATATGTCCGCTTCTCTTTCCGAGAAGAAGCCCCTCCATTTCTGGAGCAAGATGTGTAATCCGAGTATGTCTTAGCCAATGAGGTCTCACTTGAATGCCTATCTTTGGTGATAGAGAATATCTAAAATATCTATATGTCTTGTCATAGTTGTAAGGGAAAATGGCATCCTTTGGTTTTAGTTTTTTATCAAAAATCCATTTATCTAGTAGAGTTCTACTTTCAGGAATAAGAAATCTAGGAACTCTAGTTTTTTTAGATTTTGATATTTTTCCTGGAATTTCTAATGCCCCGTATTTCTTATATTCTCTCTTATAGTTTGCAACCCAATTTTCTAAGAACTCACCCACCCTACAACCCAAGTCATAGACTATCAGGATTAGAAGTTGGTATTCTTTCGGGGAAATTTTGAGCATATCTATTATTGTCTTAGGAGATAGATACATTGATTTTATATCCTCATGTTCCAGTTTGGTATCCTTTTCCTCACCCACAAGTAAGTAGAAATTCTTTTTTACATGCCTCATTTTCTCCAATATTTCTGTATTTCTGTCTTTTGGGATATTCTCTCCTTGTTCATAGAGAAAGATTACATATTTCTTCACCGCAGAAAGCATAGCATTACTACCTTCTTCTTTCAGAGTATGGTTTACGGAATCTAGTATTTCTTTAGTCGGCGTGTTGAGTAATGATATATCAAAGTCAAACTTCTTTAATTGGGTAATATATGCCTTAGCAGTTCTTTCTCTTCTATGTTTTAGAATCCACTTTCTAAATGCTTCTAGGCGTTCTTTAGGGATTGGCATAACATATCACCTCACAGTAATTTCTGAACCCAAACTTTTCATTTTTAATTATACTTAGGTATTCATCATATAAATACCCAATATAATACTATATTATCTTGGTATATTATAATTCAATCAAATTATATAACTATTTATAAATATAGAATCCTAAGTATTTAAATACTTTGATTGTCTATATATTCTTATATAATTTAATTGAATCAAAAATGGAGAGAAAACCTAGACCAGAAGTCATAAGAAAACTGAAGAATATAATCTTCACCACCTTTGCTGATGATTCTTTTTCTGCTCATAAGGTAACAAAGAAATATTTTGACACTATGGTGGTTGGAGAATGGAATGAAATCACTAGGAGAGAATTTAATCGAATAGCTGTTTATACATCTCAATTATTGAAAGAATTAAGAAAAGCAAAGGAGATTAAGAAAGTAGAAATTATAAAAAAGGATAAAGGCATTGATGAAAAAATCTACAAAATCACCAAACTCGGTAGGGAGAAGTTAAAATTGAAGAGTGTATAAAAGAATACATAATTTAAAAAAGAAAATGACTAAAAAGAAATTAATTTTAGGAATATTTGTTATTATGATTTTGATAACAACAACTTACGCAGACGAGTGTGATGACTCAATTTCAGTAGTAGAACTTCCAGACCTATATCCTGGAAACAACCCCTCGGTGATTTCATACACTTCTATCCCTAGCTCTTTAGGAGTACGAAATTGGGACATCTGGATTGTGGACTCTAAAAACAACAAGGTGGCTCTGTTACAAACTCAACTGAGTAATAACACCTATACTATGGAAGTAAAATGGCAGATAACTGATAACTATCTCAATGGACTTCATGCAATTCACAGCAAGATTACAGTTTTAAATCCAAACAATTTAAGCCAACTCATCTGCGAAGAAAAGACGATTAGAGAAGTTCAAGTTCATACAAATAGAAGTTCTTATAATGATATGGATTTGAGATTAGAACTGCTTCCTCAATATCAGACATGGGTATATTCTGAAAAAAGAAACATCACAATAGGAAATATGAAAATCCCGCTACAGGTTTCATTGACTAATATCCCCCCCCAATCAAATGTGATTATAGGGAATTTAACGATAAATACAACAAGGGAATCAAATATTACTATTACGCCAGATAAACCTATTTGGGATTATCAGGACTTGTATACTCTTCTTATAATGATGCAACAACAGGAAAATATAAATAAGAGGCTCTCTGAGGATGTTCCAAATAAAATTACAGATATAGAATCACTGTTGAATGAAAAAATAAATTTAATATCGGGTGAAAAAGATAATGCACTAGAGAGGGAGCGTAATAGAACTGCGGAGATTATTGAAGACATTTCTGAATACATTTCGGCAAGAGATGCTTGCATTTCTGAGAGAGATAGTTGTTTAGATGAAAATCAACGGCTTCGTAATTCTATTGATTCTATAGACTTGGGCAGGTGGAATTTTTGGATTTCGTGTATTTTTGGGGGGGTAGTTACCTTATTGATAGTGATATATTGGGCTAAAAAGAAAAGAGATGAATGAAGACATAAATGAAAAACGAATTGATTTTTTTAGGTATTATAGCAATTACAGCGTATTGGGTTTTCCCCCCTTGGAGAAATCTAATCAACAAAATTTTTAGATTTAGAAAAGATGTGGGAGAAAGAGGATATTACCCAAATTATATATACCCCGAGGCTACAGGAATAGATGCAATTCCTTTACCAAATATACAATTTCCAGATGGGGGGATTGAAACATTAAAAAATTGCCTTCTCACTAAGACGGGTGAAGGATATGTTCTGGAAACAGATGAAAGAGATGGAGTAATTATAAAATCAATTGTTGAGGGAGTAAATATTGACTATGGGGATAAGATGGCTTTAGCATTTGGTTCTGGGATGTTATGTTGCAATATAGACTTTACAGGTAAAGAACATAAAGGATGGCATGGAATAGGAAATCCGGTTGCAAGCTCACAACATGAAATGATTAAGATACTTAAAAATGAAAATAGCAATTTAAGAAATATGATTGATAAAATGCAGAAACAGGTTAAAGCAGAACAATTAAGGAATGCAGACCTCATTGGGCAATTAACAAGACGTAGAGGTAAAAAATCTACTGAGGAAGAAGAGGAAGAGAAAAAGGACTAACCTTAAAATTTTCTTAACTTTTAATATGGGTGTGTTGTAAAATCTAATAAAATGTTTGAAGAAGGAATCCCAAAAAAATACATTCTACTCGGAATAATAATCCTCGTAGTAGGAGTTTATCTCGCAGGATATTTAACAGCACCAACAGAAGAATTCATAGAGAAGCCGATTGTTGGAAGGTATGTAACTACTGTTCACGGAGAGTGTAAATGCACATTAGCATATATCCCCACCCCGGGTGACATCTATAATGGAAGCATCTTTGGGAAATTTGACGGAAGAATAGATTATGAAGGTGAAAAAGCGTATTCAAATCTTACCATCATTATTGGAAATTTCACAGGTACGGTTTCTGGAGAATACAATGAAACCTATTTGGAAGGAATAATAGAAGGTACGGCAGACATTCTAGTTAATGGAAAAATCACAAAGATTGAAAAGAAAGGGTTAGAAATTCCTGTTTTAGCATGGGTTTTTGTTGGAGTGGTCATTTTAATTATTGTCATA
>JAHIVR010000164.1 GCA_018816625.1 Nanobdellota archaeon
CATAATGAAAGAGACTTATGCGACATGGTATGATGGGGTGGCTTTACCAGAATATAAAAGTTTTAATGCACCAACCCTAATCTTATGGCACTTCATTAAAAATAACATTAATTACATTAAAATCATGGATTTTGGAGTTTCAAGAGAGGGATCAACAAACTATGATTACAAGAAAAAATGGAACCCAGAAATAGTCAGGGCTTCCAAATTATACTATTTTTTTAATTCTGGTGGGGAGGTAGTTGATCCTAGGAGCAAGAAATACTCTTTGTTCTCTTTGGTATGGAGGAAGGCTGTCCCAGGGTTTATTGCAAAAATGATAGGTCCAAGAATAAGGAAGAGTATGGGTTCTTAAATACTTATTTAAACATTAGTAAACTTTCTATAAAATGCCTCAAGCAATAGCCCATATCCTTTTTCCTCTTTTGTTAATATCTTTTATAAGAGATTTTTATCTTAAAAAAGAAAAAAAAAGAAAATTTTCTCTACACTATGCACTTATAGCCGGACTCGCAGGAATAATTCTTGACATAGATGTGATCCTTACCTCCTTACAAAAATACACCCATACCCTTATTATCCCCCTTATTTTTTTATTTTCTTTCTTTATTTTTAGAAGAGCAGATGTGAAGGCAAGAATATGCAATCTAGGAAGACATAAGCTTAAGTTACATATAATATTTTTGATGTTGTCAATTGGCACTTTTTCGCATATCCTTCTCGACGCTCTTTTTTACTATCCTGATTATATATTTTATCCTTTCTTAGAAATCGGTTTTGGACTCAATTTTATTGATTATCTGCATTTCTCCTCTCCTGCTGTAATAATGGCGGTTCTGGACGGATTTTTATTTGTTGTATGGGTTTCATATTTGGAACTTAAACATAAAATAAGTGATTTTATCTAACTAGCCCTACCTAAGAAAAGTATCCAAATGTTTTTAAACTTGCCTTTTTGTCCTAAAATATGAATTTAGTAAAGGCAGATTTACACAATCATCTTAAGACCGGAGGGTTTTTCCCTAAAAAAATAGATACCAATAAGATAATTGATCAGGCAAGAGCTAGGCTTGGAAAGAACGGGGTGTTAGGAGTTGTTAATTATGAGCCTTCAAGAAGGTACGAAGATTTAGCCCAAGAAGGGACTTATCAAAGGGAAGATCTTGGAAATTCTTTATGGTTTTCTGACAAGAAAATTCTTGTAGTTAGGGGTGAAGAGATAGAGACAAATTTGCCAAATGGACAAATGATAGAGGTTTTGGCTTTAGGGTTAGATGGAAGTGAAGGAAACATTTCCCACGGAAGATCTTTAGAGTACACCTTACAAGCAGTTAAGGAAAGGGGAGGAATTGTTGGAGCAGATCATCCTTTTCACCATGGGGGAATTGGAAATTATCTTTTAGATAATCCAGAACTCTTAAGGAAATTAGATTTTATAGAAACTCATAACGGAGAAGCAGCAATATGGCTTCCCGGAGTGACTCAGATAGGAGTTAACCGTAGGGCATGGAATCTTTTTAGATGGGCAGTCCACACCTATCCTCATCTTGAGCTTGGGAGTTTAGTTTCCTCTGATGGACATTCTAAATTTGAAATAGGTTCTTCGTACACTACAATTCCTGAGATAGACAGAAGAGATGCTCCTACCATAACAGAATCCCTTAGGAGAGGATTAATAATTGCTGGTAAAAAACATCTTCCGGTTCGAAGATCAGATTCTTATTTTGGAGCAATGAAACATATTGCTGAATGGGTAGCAGTTAAGAAACTTCATTGGAAACCCGGAGTTTTGTAGATTTATAAATCTCTTCCATCGTTACAAATCTTTCATCTTTGAACTTGCTCAAAAATCTATCAAACTTTTTACAAAACCTTGCTCCAGTGTTTCTTGTTATATAGAAAGGGACGTTTTTATTTTTAATTTCATAAAACTCCCAAGGATGCACATAAATTACAGGGATTATTCCTAATTTCAACAGTTTCCTAACAGCACCGACGCTGTAAATTAAAGGGAGATTTCTAATAAATATCCAACTAAAAGGCAGTCTTGATCCTGGTCTTGCAGAAGCCGGAATTTCAAGTATTTTTCCTATCTTAAACGGAGTTAATGGTTTGTCTTTGTGATTATAAAATCCAGGAAGATACGCGGAGTGTATTGAAGAATCATACTTAAAATTAAGTTCTTCTAAAACTTTTATCAAACCTTTAGAAAACTGAAACTGGGGAGATCTAAAACCAAGTATTTTTCTCTTTGTTATCTTTTCAAGAATCTTTTTAGACTTTGAAATATCTCCTTTAAGATTTAGGTTGGGATTACCCCTGTAGAAGTGATTATATCCGTGGCAAGCTATTTCATGTTCTTTTGAAAGCTCCTTAACATGTTCTTTATTCTGCTCCGCAAAAACTCCAGTAACAAAGAATGTAGCTCTCACTTTGTGTTTATTTAATATTTTTAATAGCTTTTTATTTCCTTCTAAACTATACAAGGTATTACCATTACTAGGGTCTTCTTTTCCTCTTAACTCTGGAACATTCCATTGCTCGCAATCTATTGTTAGGCATATCATTTTATAATAAGAATAAAACAAATCCGATCAAGATGATAATAATCTGGAAAGCATTTATTAGGTACACAACTTGTTTCTCGTAAGCTTTCTTATCTTTATTAATTTTTTGCAGGACTTTTACGGCTACATGTTCTAGGCCGTATATCTTATCATAAGCACAATCTAAACTACCATCAGAATTCACTTTAGAATAACTTTCTTTTTTTAACCTGCCTCTAACCACAAGGATAGTTTCAAGAATATAGGGTATGAAGAAAAAAACAGCTATCTTTTCTATATTTCCCATTATTGCCATAACGGCAATTAACGCGCCTATCGGGTAAGTAAGGGTGTCTCCCGGGAAAACTCTTGCAGGAGTCTTGTTAAAGAAGTAAAAAGCAATTAAAGTAGCAACCATGCAAAGAGCAACAACACTAAGCCAGCTGTTTCCAGTAGCCCAGGTAACAATGGCCAACCCCGTAAGAATTAATATCCCCTGGCTTGATTCCAAACCATTATATCCCCCAATAAAATTAAAAGCAGAAGTCCCAATCATCCCTATTGGGATAAGGATTAAGGGATAGAGTATCCCAAAATCTATGTTCATCATAACAGATTCTCCAGCATTTATAACTACCAAAGGGATTGCAGCAAATATCAAAAAGAAAATTCTTGTTTTTCTTGTTAATCCTATTTTCCACCCAAGAACATCATCCATTAATCCTATAAAACCCATTATCAAAACAGAAGCTATTATCGCAAATAACTCTATTACATTATCAGAGGATTTAAAGTAAAAAGTCTTTATAGCAATATAAACCAAAACTCCAAATACAAATCCAAATAAAACAGTTGTTCCTCCTGCTTCAGCTATCTCTCTCTTATCAGTTTTATGCAAGTCTCTTCCAACCAACCCCGCTCTTTTTGCCCCCCTTATCCACAAGGGGAGAAAGAATAGTGTTAAGAAAAAACTTACAAGCAAAGCTATTGTTAATAATGGGTCCATTTTAGTATTCGCCTGGTTTGGCTAAAAATAATTCAGGATTTGGAAAAGTCTTTTGAAGGAATTTTGGATTTGCTTCAATATCTGAAGGGTAACTTATTTCCCATATTTTAATTGGTCCCTGGAGTCCTTGATAGTAAACTATTTCCCCGACATATAGCCCCTGTTCTCTCAAGGCCTCAACAACATAACTACTTTCGTTATGGGCTAGTTTAAAATAATC
>JAHIVR010000165.1 GCA_018816625.1 Nanobdellota archaeon
AAGGTCAAAAGGATTGGTGTAAAGAAAAAACTTCTTGGGTATGGGGAAGCGGATTACTTGGAGGCTTAACTGGGGGGATTATAAATATTTTAATAGACCCTTGTGGAAGTTTCTCTACTTTCGCATCTTTTTTCACTACAGTTTATCATGGGACCGAACCAGGTGTGTGTATCGGAGAATCCCAAACATGGTATGGGGGTTTGTGGGAAACAGCATTGAAAACGGTTGGGGGGATGGGTTTACCCGCAAATTTTGTTATGATAATCACGGTTTTATTATTAATAACAGTTATTGGGGTTGTTATTAGGAGTGTGACATGAAAAAGAAAAAGAATAGAAATAAAGAAGGGATAAATAGAGAAGAATTCAGTAAAAGGTTTATCAAAGGCTTAGCTATTTTTGCTGGAGTTTTAGCCATTCCTAAATTTTTAGGAGGAAATTAAATGGCGTTTTGGGCAGTTTTAGCGGCACCAGAGATAATAGCAGCAATAATAGGATTAGTTGGGCTTATGTTACAAAATAAATGGTTAGTATTGATTGGGGCTGGAATGTTTATTTACTTTTTAGGAGGAGTTATAGATATTCCTTTTTATATATGGATAATTATAGCAATCATATTCTTTTACTGGATTACAAGCCAAGGAGGAAAGAAAAAATAAAATGGCATTTAAATTATTTCACAAAATCGGGTCCAAAAACTATTGGATTTCCTGCATAGTAATAGTTATAGCAATTATGCTTTTAGAAGGAACAATCTCAAATTTTATCACAAAATATGTAGAATTACCAGCTTTTTTATTATCTTTCCTTGCAATTTTAATCATCTTAACAATTGTTAGGCTATTGAGTGAAGAGATACTGGAGATTAACTAAAATGGGAATATTAGGTAAAATAGATATTAAAAAATTTGCTTTAAGTATGTTGTTTTCATTAATTTTAATTACAATTTTAAGCACAGTTTTATCAAGTTTTACAGACATTCCAATAATAAAAAGTGGGACAAGCTTCATTATAATTTTTATTGGGGTTTATATTACTCTTATTTTCAGTGTGGCTCACGATTGGAAGTTTGAATCAAAAGAGATTTGGTTGTTGGTTTTTGTAGCTGGAGCGCTAATTGCATCAGTATTTGCTTTGAAAGAATTTTTTCCCCAGATATTTTCAATTTTACCAGACGCAACTAAAAATATATTTTCAGCCCTAGGAATATAAAATGCCTTGTAAAAAGAAACCAA
Source organism: Nanobdellota archaeon (assembly GCA_018816625.1). Classification (GTDB taxonomy): domain Archaea; phylum Nanobdellota; class Nanobdellia; order Pacearchaeales; family GW2011-AR1; genus JAHIVR01. Next base: position 1,236 of record JAHIVR010000165.1, read on the forward strand.
AAAAGAAGAAGAAACCAAAAAGGAGGAAAAAGTAAATGGCAATGAAAAGAAACCAAGCATTCCTTTTATTAGGAGCAGTAGTATTGATAGTTGCACTTTTTGGGGGAAATTTGGGGTTGTTTGCTGCTCTTCAGGAGAAAGGGTATGCTGAATGCGCAGAACAAAACCTTTCAATAATTGGTGGAGGACAAGAAGAAAATCAATGTTATTCATTAATGGAAAGAGCATTGAAATTAAGTAAAATTACTTTTTTGAGAGGAAGAATATGTCAAGAATGTTCTGATGGAACAAGAACAGAATGCCCAGAATTAACTTACGATGGAACTGAAGACTCATTAATAATAATTGATTATTATGGAGAAGAATTAGAATTTAATACTTGGGCTTGTAGTTATGATTATTATGATGAAAATAATGTAAGATATATAGGAAGTAATAATTATTATGGAGCAATTCCATTCAAGACTTTTGTGTTAAATTATGGGGATGTTTACTACCTCACAGAAGAACCAATAGGATTAGGGGGAGGTTATGACAAAGCATTTTTTAAATGTATTGATGAAAATACTTGGGTTTATGCATATTCATTAGAAAAATTAAGTACTTGTGAAGAACCAATTGGAACTTGTTCTGAATTAGGCGGGATTATTTGCGAAGGTACTAAGTCTTGTTCTGGGAAATATGTTTCTGCAATAAATTCTGATAAATGTTGTACTCCTGATGCCTCTGTTGGATTAAGAGGAGAATGTGCTTATCCTGCTGAAGGGAGTGGATGTATTTTTCCAATAAGTGATTTTTGTGTTAAATTATGGATGTTATTAGTTGGAATAGGGGGAATACTTTTAATAGTATTAATGAAAAAATAAAAATGTTAAAAAAAGGAAGTAGTTTATGGATAAAGAAAATTGTCGGAGTTGCATTAGCATTAGTTTTACTTAATATTACTATCCCTATTCCCTATTTTAGGGAAATAGCTTTAGTATTAGCAATTTACTTTTTACTTATAAGTGGACGACAATTATAATATCTAACCTACCTCCATTCAAATAAAATGGCAAAAAAGAAAAACAACACAGGAATTTTTATAGGAATAGCGATAATAATTGCTGCCCTAATTTTGGCACCTAATTTGAACTTTGAGTTTTTTTCCACAACGACAAATATTGATTCAACAACACAAAATAAGTTAGATACACAAGAAGCAGGGGATTGTTATGCAACACTTGATAAATCTGTAGTAAATGTTGGAGATGAAGTTGGAGGAGTTATTCATGATGGGAAAAACACTCTTTGTGAAGTTTATGCCACTGACGGAATCACTTGGGTAAAAATCGCAGAAGGAACAACAAATTCAAATGGGGATTTAAGATTTATGGATACAATCAATATTCCAGGAACTTTTACTTTTAGAGTAATCTGTGGTGCTTGTATTACTAAGGCAGTAACTTTGCAAGTTAATCCTTTAGCTGGTGATTGTACTGATACTGATGGGGGGAATGTAAGAACAGTTCCAGGACACGTTACTTTAGATGGAGTTTCTTATTATGATTATTGTTTAGATGTTGGAGACGCAGTTCATGAATATTGGTGTGATGGAAATTTCATGAGAGAAGATAATTATATGTGTGATTATGATGAACATTGTGTTGCTACAAGGTCTGGTGGATATTGTGCTCAAGATGTAGAGGAAGGATATAATGTAGGGGATGAAGTTTTTTATTATGGAAAATCTTTAGATTCTCTTGATGGAGGATATTCAGTTGAATTACACTTAGATGATGCGGATATAGAAACAGGAGGACCTTGTCACTTAGGAGCCAGAATATTTAGAAGTTGGGATTATCTGGTACCTGGATGTGATGGGAGTGTAGGAACAGTTGATTGGACTTTATTTGATAGTTCTGGATTTAGATGGGGGGTTTATGATACTTCACCAACATCTCAAACAGTGGAAGTTTGCCCTTGTAGTTGGGATGGTGTGACTAATTGGTATTTTGAAGTTGTAAATACCAAATCACCTAATTGTCCAATTGAATTTGAGTATGCTTTTACAATTTATGTGTGTGAGTGTGACTAAAATGAAAAAAATATTAATAATAATGGGAGCAATTTTATTACTAGCTTTGCCCTTTACTCTTGCTTTGGAACAAGAAGGGATTGCCACAGCGAGTGATATTAAAGAAGCAGGCACAACCCCTGAAGACGGATTCATTTATGAATTAGATTTATTTGTAGAAAGAATCACTGAATTATTTAATGATAATTTAAAATTAGTTCATGCAAGAGAAAGATTGGCAGAAATGAAAGTAATGATTCATAAAAATAAACTTCAAGAAGCAGAAAGAGTTAATACTGAATTTATTAAACTTAAATTAAGAATTAGAAATAGGATGCAAGTTGAAGAACATGCTCAATTAATGAATAATTTAGGACAGAAAATAAGTGCTGTAGCTTCAGTTAAAGGACAATTAACAGATACCCAAAAGGTAGAGATTAAAGAACTTATTCAAGAACATAAGGTTAGAATACAAGCAGAATCAGAAAATATAATTACAGAAGCATTTCCTAAATTTAAATATGCTTGTGGAGATTTTAATAATGATGGTTTAGCAAATATGATTGATTGGAATTATCTTAACGAATATTTATATCAAAATGGTCCAGCACCCTCGCCTTTATGGATAGCAGATATGAACGGAGATGGAGAAGTGGAACTTGGAGATTTGGTATATTTTAATAATTATTTAAATAAAGAAGGACCTAGTCTTAAATGCAGGGCTTCGCAGGCTCAATTAAATGCTCAAAATTAATGGAGGAAAAATAGATTGAAAAATTGGCGTATAGAACAAACACTTTTTTATGTCGTGCTTGCCTTTGTAGCAGCAGGATTAATTAGTTTTGCAGGGATTAATCTTGAAGAAAAAGCATTTGGATTTATTGCCTGGAAATGGTTGCTTTTAGCTGGTGTAGGATATTCTGCTTGGGTATTTAATA
>JAHIVR010000166.1 GCA_018816625.1 Nanobdellota archaeon
AAATTGGGATGCTGTTTATGATAATATTCTTTTAAGATCAAAAATAAAGAAGGAGATTGTTGATGTTGCTGAAAAAACAAATATTCCGGATATTTTAGAGGCGGGGTTCAATGTTTTATCAAATAATGCTTTTCATAAAATTTCTGATAAGGTTGGGCAGGAAGTCGGATTGCCTGTTGGAGAGAGGGTTTTTCCTTTGTGGCAGAAGTGGCTGAATGATAAGGTTAGGAAGTTGAAGATATAATTTTATAAACAATTTTTTCCTCTTCTTTTTAGACTGGAAATCATTGATTTCTGTCATATCCGTTTTAAAAATGGAGGCTAAAAACGTCTAATGAAAAGGTTGTTGAAACTGATTCCCACTGTTATTATTATTGCCCTATTGGTTTGGGTATTATGGGGCATTAATTTCTATGAAGTTTATGATTTAATTGCTAGTGCAAATCTAATCTGGTTTTTTTTGGCTGTTATTTCCAGCATTATGGTCTTTGTTGTTTGGAATCTTAGATGCCAGTATATTTTTTCTCCCTATATAAAAGGAGATTTCAAATTTTTTATGCACGTTCTACTAGCGGGTTCTTTTTTTAATACAGTGACTCCTGGAGCAGGAATAGGTGGAGAGCCTTTTAGGGCACATTTTTTAGCGAAAAAATACAAGAAACCCCATTCAAAGGTTTTGGCATATGTCTTGGGGGATACTTTCTTCAAGATAGCTATTCTTTTTTGCCTGGTTATTTTTTCTGTATTTTTTGTTTTAGTTTATGTTAAAATTCCTAGTTCATTAAAGATTACTTTTGAAATAATCTTAATATCTGTTTTTTTGGTTTCTGTGTTACTTATAGTATTTATTTTTAAACAATTTAGAATAAAACCAGGAGTTTTGTTTAAAAGATTATATTTTTTTAAATTTATAAATAAAAGATTTGAGAGTGGAGAGCATCTCTCAGATTTCATTAATGATATTATTCATAAAATGTCTAAGATATTTAGAAAAGTGGTCATTAATAGGAATAATCTTTTTATTGGATTTGTTTTGACTATCTTCTTTTGGATATTTAATTTTTTGATAGCTTATTTCTTATTTTTATCTTTTGGGAGGCATGTGAATTTTCTTTCTGTATTGGTTGTTGTTACTTTGGCAGAGATTATTGGGGCTATCTCTATAGTTCCCGGGGGGGTTGGTGTGATTGAGGGAAGTATGATTCTTTTGTATTCTGCTATGGGCATTCCCCCTTCTCTTGCATTATTGGTTTCTTTTTTAAGTAGGATGATTTATTATTTCTTTTCTTTATTTATTGGGGGGATGAGTCTAGTGTATCTTAGAAAGATTACTGGCAATGGGAGAAAGAATTTCTTTTAGCGTTCTAAAGATTTATTAATTGGTTTTGATTATTAGTTACTGGAGAAAAGAAGTGATAAAATTGGTTTGCCTTTTTAGGTGTTCCAAATAAAAAAGTGACAAAATGCCCCCGTACAAAAAACCAGATGTTCAAGATATTTTAAGGAAATATGGAGCTAAAATAGATGCTCAGATAAATACCGGTCAGGAAAACAATTCTGGGGGGTATAGTAAGGAGTACGTTAAGTTTAAGGATGAGTTAGCTCCAGATTTAACAATATACGAGAGGTGGTGCCAAAGTTTGGGCAGCATTATTAAGTTGACCGTTTCTCAAAAAGATGAAGAAGAAGTAAAAAAGCATTTGGAAGGGGCGCATCTAGATGTTGAACCCTGGCAGGCTATGACTCTTGCGGTTATGTCTTTTTTGGGAGTTTTTTTTATAGGACTTTTCGCTTCTGTTGCTATAGCTTTGATTACTGCAAGTAGTGAGGGGGATTTTTTTAAAAATATTATTAATGCATTTCCTTTTTTGTTTTTCTTTTTGATGTTGATCTTTAGTTTGTTCTTGTTTTATTTTGTGAAAGCATATCCTGCGAGACTGGCCAATAAATGGAGGCTTAAGGCTTCTAGTCAGATGGTTCCAGCAATACTCTATGTTGTTGTCTATATGAGGCATACAGCTAATTTAGAGAAGGCGATAGGTTTTGCCTCCGATCATTTGCAATATCCTCTTGCCCTTGATTTTAAAAAAGTATTTTATGATGTGGAGGTTGGTAAGTTTTCTACAATTAAAGAGAGTCTTGATCATTATCTAGAAAGTTGGAGAGGTTATTCCACAGAATTTATTGAAGGATTTAACTTAATTGAGAGTAGTCTATTTGAACCAGATAATTCAAGAAGAATTGCTACTCTAGAGAAGAGCTTACAAGTAGTTCTAGATGGGGTTTATGATGGAATGTTAAAATTTACTCACGAGGTTAGGAGTCCTTTAACAAATGTTTATATGTTAGGAGTTATACTTCCTACTTTGGGATTGGCGTTGCTTCCCTTGGCTTCAGCAATGCTGGGGGATATGTTCAAGTGGTATTATGTTTTTGTTGGGTTTAATCTAATCATTCCTTTTTTTGTGTTGTATCTTACGGATAAGATTATGGTAATGCGTCCTGGAGGTTATGGGGAATCTACTCTATTGGAGAGGAACCCGCTTTATCCCAAATACAAGAGCAGTTCTCATTATTTTAATGCGTTTCTTTTAGTGATGCCTTTTTTGTTTATTGGAATTCTTCCTTTGCTCTTTCAGCATACCTCTCTTCCTGATGCTTTAGGGCTGCAAAAAGATTACACATTTACAGAGATTGGCCTGGGTGTTTTTGGAGAGGAAAAAATATTTGGCTTTACAGAAGAGGGGCAGGGGCCATTTGGAGTGGGTTCTTTAATACTGGGAATGTTTATTCCGTTGGGAATTGCCCTATTCTTTTCAATAGCCTATGGAGACAAGACAAAGGATTTAATTTTAGAAAGAAAAAAGACAAGGGAGCTTGAATCTGAGTTTAATAATTCTTTATTTCAATTGGGAAATAGAATTGGCAATGGGACTCCCCCCGAACTTGTTTTTGGGAAGGTTGCTCAATCTTCAAAAGGGCTGAGAACAGAGGACTTTTTTAGAAGAGTTAATTACAATATTAGGCAAATGGGAATGAGTGTTGAGAGTGCTATTTTTGACAGGCAACGTGGGGCCTTGAGGTCCTATCCTTCCGATCTTATTTCAACTAGTATGAAGGTTTTAATAGAGTCTTCCAAGAAAGGACTTAAGATAGCCGCAAATAGTTTGATGAGCATCTCCCAGTATGTTAAGAATATACAGAAAATAACTCAGAGGCTTAAAGATATGCTTGCAGAAATTATATCAGATATGAAGAGTAATATGGTTTTCTTGGCTCCTTTGCTTTCCGGGATTGTTGTTGGTCTGGCTTCTATGATTACTGCAATATTAAGCAAGTTACAGTTAACGGAAAATTTGGAGGCTAGTGGTTTAGGAATAGGGGGTTTAGAAGGGATTCTTGGTCCCGATGGATTATTTAAATTTGCAG
>JAHIVR010000167.1 GCA_018816625.1 Nanobdellota archaeon
AACAAACAATAATTCAATTAGTTGATAATAAAACAAGTTCTTTGGTTGGAAGCCCAGAAATTTATGTTGATGCTGTTAGAATTTTTCCAATAAATAACTCAGAAAATTCTTTTCCCCTTATTATGGAAGTTGGGAAAAATTATGAAATAAGAGGGGTATCATCAGGATATAGTGACTTAATCCAAACAATAAATATAACTAGCCAACCTATTGAGTTTTCTATTTCTCCAGAAAAGGAAAAATATTTTTTTGGAGAAACAATAACTCTTTCATCTAGTTTAACCAATGTGACTTATTTATTCGATAATGAAATAATAGTATCTCCTTTTTCTATAAATAAGATTGGTGACATAACTATAAAAGTAGTTAAGGAAGGTTCTATGACCTCTTCAAAAATAATAACTATTGAGAATGCTATAACTTATACTAGTTGTTCTGAAGATTTTGATAAATGGAGAAAAGGAAAAAAAATAACTTGTGGATTAAATGAAAATGTTTCTTGGAGTGTAACATTAGAAGAATATTACAAAGAAAAGGATTATGAAGGGTATAGAGAGCCAATAACAATTTCTTCTGGAGAAGGAAATTATGTAGATTTTAGTATAGACAAAGAGGGATGGTATAAAATAAAGACAGGAGAGTATTCCATAATCTCACAAAATGTTACAAGAGGGGGTTTATTAAAAAAAGTTTGGGATTGGTTAGGTTATTGGTGGATTGCTCTTGGGGGTGTGATTATCTTAGTTCTATTTTTAATACTTAAAAAGCCAAAGGGGGAGGGTAGTGGAATTGTATTCGCACCACAACAAGCTCAAGGTGATTAATATTCTTCAAAAATTAAAGGGACTAATTTTAGGAAAAAAAAAAGTTCATATACACTTAGATGAAGAATCTGTCAGAGAGCATAATACCATTAGGGCATTAGCAAATCAAAATGCAGAATTAAAAGCAGAATCTTCAAAACTTAAAAGTGATTTATCAAAATATCAAGAAAGAGAAAAAGATATAACCAAGGATGAGGATGTTAGAATAGAATTAGACAAGAGAAATAGAGAGTTAAAACAGAAATCCTATCCAAAATATACTTCTTTAAAAGCCCTATTTTCTAAATACCTTAAAGATAAGCGATTTAGAAAGAAGTTAGGGATATACTCTTTTAACAGAGAGAAAAAATTAGATAAATTTGGTGATTTGGGTTTTGATAGTCAAGGTTTTATAGTTCTCCTAAATGACAAGCAAGAAGTATTGTTAAGAGTTAGAAATCCAAATGAATTATTTCAAAGTGTTGGTGCATTAGGGAATGACATAGAATCTGGAAAAATTCCAATAAATGTTACTCCTAATGGGGAATATGTCGAGAATTTAATGGTTTGGGAAGCTCCAGAGTTAGTTCCCACAGGTTCTGGGAAATTTAAATATGCTACTGCTAAAAAGAAAGAACTTTATAAATATTTGAATGAATTAAGGGATGAGATAGGGGAAAAGATTGAAAAGATAGAAGAATTGGAACTTACTAATACAAAATTACAGAATAAAGTAGATGAATTAAAGGTCGCACAAAGAGTAGCAGAAGATAGTTCAGAAACTTCAAGAGCTGAATTGAGTGAAAATGAGACTAATGTTAGTGCTATAACCAAGATATATCGAGGAATGGAAAGAGAATTAGCGAAAGTAAGAGATGTCAATTCAATAATCGAGGATAATTTAGCGAAGTTAGAAGAGCAAGTAGAAATTTTAAGAGGAGAGGCAGAAAGAAGAGGTGTAAAAATAAGTGACGACAGAGCTATGGAGATAATTCAGCAAATTAGGAGGGAATTAGTCAGGGATGAACCTGAAAAAGTAGTTGAAATAAGAAAAGAGTCTAAATAAAATGTCAAAAATCAATAAAAAGTTTTTAAAAAAATTTAAAACACACTAACCTAATTAGGAAATAGAAAAAACAACAAAAAATGAACATTCAAGAGAAAATTTTGAGGGAATTGTATCTTTCTAGGAAAAGAGAAACTCCAAAAGAGTTGTCAAATGCTACAAACTTGTCTATTACACAAATTTATAAGGGGTTATGGGGTCTTAAAAATAGGGGGATGATAAAGGTTACAAGAGAAATTGAGAAAATAGGACATAAAAATCCTCCCCACGGAAAAATAAGTATCATATTTAACGAGAAATCTATAACAAAAGCTAAAATTATTTTTGAAAAGGCAAGTCGAAGATGAATACTGAAGTTCTTAACTCTTGGGTTGATTTAGAAAAGAATTGCCCTATTAACATAAGTAGGATTATAAGTCATGCAAATGAATTTTCTGCTACGTTACCCCAAAGAATAACAATAAATAATTTGAATAAATCAAAAGAATCTTTGTTTAGTGCTAGAAGTTACCTTGATTCAATGATTAATGCACTAGTTCAGACATTGTATAACAGAGAAATATTAAAAACCTCAGAAGACAAAATTATCTTTTCATGGATTTCTGACAATCTTGGAAGATTTATGAGAAAATTAGACGAACAAGAAGATTATTACTTAATAAAATTTGATGAACCAACTGATAAAAGTCTTATAGGAATATCAAGACTCTCTGCATATTCTCAGAAATTGAAAACTGCATCAGATTCTTTAATATATGAAACTTTATTGAAATCAACAGAAGAATATCAGAAATTTAAGGAAACAGAAGAAACAAAAAGAGAACCAAAGGTATTTTTATATATATTATTTCAAGTTCTTAATGTTACTCTTTCTTTATTAGGGGGGATAACAAGAGAGAAAGGAACTTTATCAAAAAAAAGTTTTATTCAAACCTCTCCAATAAGTTACCAAAATCTTATGGAAAAAAGAGGACAAAAGTTGATACAAGAGGGATTTAAGGAAGAATTTGGAAAAGATTACCAGAATATAAAGAATGACATTGACATTTTTGATGAACCAATTGAAGAAGAGATGGGGGATGAAGAAGATGAAGATTAAAGAATTAATAAAAAATATTTTAGGAATTAAGATAGATATCCCCTCCTACCCCCCTGAATTTTTAATAATAGACTTTTCTCTTATTGCAAAGAATAAAGGAATAAGAGACGAACAGAATAAGGTAATCTATAGATATGTTTATAATAATTTTTTAGATAAAATAATTTTAAAAGAAAAGTATAGATATTCTTTAGAAAGACTTAAATCTTTAGTAGAAGTTTATAATCTTCCTTTTTATGACAAGACGATTATCGGTGATATCTTGCCTATGTATGAAAAGATTTATCTGTCAGAGGCGGAGTATTCAATATGATATATCCAAGATTTTTATTAGTTAGAAAAGGTTGCCCTCATTGTAGAAAAGTTATGAAAGTTGTTAATAGAATAAATCCTAAACTTCCCTTTGATAGAAAAATAAAAATCATCGATTGTTTTGAATATGAGGAATTTGGATTAAAGAATATCCCATTAATGAATGTATTCGGAAGCATAGGATTGAATGAAGGTTATCCTTTTTTTTATTTAGATGGAATTGTTGTAGAACCACCACCGACACCAGAGCAATTAAATATTTTTTTAAAAACTTTTTTAAAGAAGGAATTAATAATATAATGGGAGGTAAAAAAATGAAAAATCCACTAAAGAGAGGAAAGGAAAAATTCCAATGTGAACAAGACAAACAAACTGGGGCAGTTCATTGTCAGAGTTTCAGAGAACATGAAGATGGAACAAGGGAAGCTTTGGCAGAAGAACAGTTTGAATTTACAGGAGATTGTCAGGGAGTAGCAACACAGATGTCGGAGAATGAACCAGGGGCATTAGAAAGATT
>JAHIVR010000168.1 GCA_018816625.1 Nanobdellota archaeon
ATAGACCCAAACACGTGGTTAATGAATAAGATACCAGAGTTTGTACTTAGGGATAGTCCAGATGCGGTTGTAATAGTTGATATTTTTGGTAATTTAGCAGAATTTCAAACGGATCTCCCACTTTTGGTAGATGCTGCTCACTCTTATTCTCTAAAGGGACTCGGAAAACGTGGAAAATGTGAAGTAATTTCTTTTTCGTTCACAAAATTGATTACGGGAATGCAGGGGGGCTGTTTGCTAACAGATGATTACAATGTGTATACAAAAGCTTGGGAGTTAATTCATTTGTCGGCAAAAATGTTGGAGATAGAAGCCTATTATATATTAAAACAAATAGATACTTATGAAGAACAAGTGATTATACGTAATAAACTTATAAATATGTACAGACAGCAAATAAAGATTCCATTTGTAGAACAAAGAATTCCTGTAGAAAATAATTTTTCTGTATATGCTATAATGTTTGAAGATAAAAAAATACGAGATAAAGTAGCACAAAAATTTTCTGATAACGGAGTCGAAGTGAAAATATATTATCAGCCGTTAGTTGATAATTTACCAAACACAACCAATGTTTTTGATAGAATTTTATCACTTCCATTATATTCAAAGTTAGTAGAAAATGATATTGAGTATATTTGCAATTTAATAAATAGTATATAACAAAATATAGGCTAGGGTAGCTCCTGAAGAGAAGGCAATCCTCACCTTCCTGCCTATATTAGAAAATATGAGGTAAATCAGAAGAGGAGTGATATAGTATGTCGAGAAAATTATCAATAGAATTTGTTAAAGAAAAAATTCGTGAGATTGCAGAAGGTTATGAATGTATTAGTGAAGAATATATTAATGCCAATAGTAAATTAAAATTTATCTGCAATCATTCTCACGAATTTATGATGCGTTGGGGTAATTTTTCAAGTATTAGAAATCGTTGTCCGCATTGTTTTTCTCTTACTAAAAGAGGCTCTAGTCTAAAATTATCAATAGAATATGTTAAAGAAAAAACTCGTGAATTTGCAGAAGGTTACGAATGTATTAGTAATGAATATGTTAATAATCATACAAAATTAAAATTTATTTGTCCAAGTGCACATCAATTTTTTGCAAGTTGGAATAGTTTCGTAAGTAGCAGATGTCCATATTGTGCTGGGGTTAAAAAAAAGACTATAGAAGAAGTAAATGAGTATGTTAAAAAGTTTGGGTATAAATGTTTATCAGAGAAATACGTGAATAGTAAAGGTAAGTTAGAAATTATGTGTGATAAGGGTCATATCTATAAGACCACATGGGGGAATATACAAGATGGATGTAGATGTTCAATATGTGAAATTGAAAATAAATCAAAAAGAGTAAGTGGTAGTAATCACCATAATTGGAAAGGTGGAGTAAAAAAGAAAGATATTCCACTATATGACACATATGCACTCCAACTAAATTGGGTTGATGATGTAAGAAGAAATCCAGAGAACAAGAAAGTTTTGCAAGTAAGATGTACTGAATCAAACTGTGGAAAATGGTTTTGTCCTTCAACATCTAGCGTCAGAAGCAGAATAAAAGTTTTAAATGGTATAGATACTGGAGCCTCTAACTTTTATTGTTCACAAAAATGCAAGAATTCTTGTGCTATCTATAATCAAAAAAAATATCCTAGAAATAATAAACCAGACAACCGTGATAGAAAAGATCAATCAGAATGGAGAAGGTTAGTTCTAGACAGAGATAATCATGAGTGTCAGAGATGTGGTAATACTAAAAATTTAATAGCTCATCACATTGAAGGATTATTTGTTAATCCATTAGAATCAGCAGACATAGATATTGGAATAACTTTGTGCAAAAAATGCAATAAGTTAGCACATAAAGAAATTGGTTGCAGAACTATAGATTTAAGAAGAGAGAGCATCTGTAATGAAAGTTACCTTCATAGCTACTGCGTTTAAAAATATTTGGGAACCGTTGGGAATCGCGTATTTGGCCAGTTTCCTAAAGGCCAATTTCCAAGGTAAGCTAGAACTATTTTTCCATAATGAATACTTTCAATGCCAAGAAGAAATCATTTTGGAAAGTTCAAAATCTGACATTGTAGCTTTTTCAGCAACTTCTCCTTGCTTCCAAAACGCAGTTGAAATGGC
>JAHIVR010000169.1 GCA_018816625.1 Nanobdellota archaeon
ACATGATCATAATGGCAAACCAGTATATAGGTATAACAAGGAAAAGCATGAATTTACAGATGAAATTTGGGATGATACAAAAACTATAAGAGAAGAATTAAATAATCCAATCAACAACAAAAATGAAAATGTCTTTGTTGTTGATAAAAAAGATATTAAAAATAATGTTTATGTTCCGAGGTATTATTGGAATAGACGAATAGAAGAATTACGGGAAGAAGCTGAAAAACAAAACTTGCAGTTTGTACGAGTCAAAGATTTGATTGAAGAGGGTATAATAAAGGATTTTTCGGGTCATGGTTCACCTGCTGGGAAATACAAAGGAAAAGGCGAAATTCCTTACATAAGGGTTGCTGATATTGTAAACTGGAGTATATATCGCAATCAAACATCACTTGTGCCAGAACATGTTTATCATGCAATAAAAGCGAGAGGCGTTGATTTACAAGAAAAAGATGTGCTTTTTGTGAGACGGGGGAGTTATCGCATTGGAAGCGTTGCTTTAATATCTCCTCTTGACATTGAAGTCCTTCTTACAAGAGAAATACATGTTTTTAGAGTGCTAAAAGAGAACAATCAATATGATATTGATGCTTATTATCTCCTTTATCTTTTCTCCCATGAATTAACTCAAAAACAACTTTATAATAAAGTGATGATAGATACAACACTCCCCAATATCGGAAGACGATGGGAGGAATTATATTTACCAGTTGCTCAAAATTTAAAAGAACGTGAAAAGATAAAACGGAAAATCAAAAGTGCATTTACAAAAAAATGGGAAGCACAGCAAGAAATTGCTACATTGGTTAAAGAATTTGGACACTTGACTATATAAAATCTAAAAATAGTATGAATACGAATTTGTCTAACAAATCGTTCAAGCGGACGGGAAAAAGACCCCGCCGCTTAACTCTGCGTTATACGCAATTAATTACTTAAAGGGGAGATGAAAAAATATGGAAGAGATAGAGTTTAATAAAATCTATAATGTGGATTGCGTAGAGGGAATGAAGTGTATCCCGGCTAATACTATAGACCTTGTTATAACAGACCCTCCTTTTGCTATAAATTTTAAGGCGAAAAGAAGTAATTATCATAGAACTGCTTCAAGAGTTTTGGAAGGGTATAGTGAAATTCCCAAAGAGAAATATTACGATTTCACTACGAAATGGATAAAGGAGGCATATAGAATACTTAAAGATACTGGAGGTATGTATGTTTTTTCGGGATGGAATAATCTAAACGATATTCTAACTGCGCTTAATGAATCGGGCTTTATTACTGTAAACCACATTATTTGGAAGTACCAATTTGGCGTTGTAACAAAGAGAAGGTTTGTAACTTCGCATTATCATTGTCTTTATGTTTGTAAAAATGATGAGAAAAGAAGGTTTTTCCCTTACTCTCGGTATGGTAAGGAATCTAAAAGTGAGAGAGGGAAAAGTTTACATTATGAAGACAAGGAAGATGTCTGGACTATAAAAAGAGAATACTGGACAGGAGACCAAAAAACCCCCACAAAATTACCGTCAGAGTTAATAAGAAAAATATTAATGTATTCAAGTGAAAAAGATGATATTGTATTAGATCCATTTTTAGGTTCTGGTCAAGTAGCTGTGGTTAGTAAGATGCTAAATCGACAATATATTGGATTTGAGATTGTGAAAGAATATTACGAATTTGCCAAAGAAAGATTAGAAAAAAACTTATACAGAATCAAAAAAGAGTATGAAATAAGTAGCACTCAACCTTTATTAAAGTTATTTGATAAGGGAGTAAAATATGGTGAAAGTAGAATGACTTATTTGAAAGCCGCTAAAACAATTGGCAAAAGATTAAAGAAAATACCTAAATTATGGGATGGTAGAAGCTCCATTATAGAAATGAAAAAAGCGAATTTCCCTCACTGGAAGCAAATGGAATGGATGGGATTTTATTTTCAATTTTTATGTGGGAAGTATCTGTCAACAATTATGAAAATACCGGGACCAAGATATGGGAGAGTAGAATTCGACGGTTTTGAAAATATTCCTTGGGATTTCAAAGCACATGCTATGAATACAAGCAGTCACCAGATTATTGTTAATGATAGTGAAGCAACAGCAAAAGGGATTAAAGATTATGGGAAAGTTGGTTTAGTTCTTGCTCTTGGGAAAGTTCTATATAACGACGAAGATAGAACATTCCAAAAATGGCATGAAGCATTGAAGGGTGGAAAATCAAAATATGAAACAGAAAGGATAAAGAGAGGTGCTTGGTCAAGGATAAGAAAAGTTTCATTTGATTTACAACAGATTTCCTTTATTAGGATAACAGATGATACTTTAGTTAAATGTGGTTCATTTCAGAGAGATTTTAGAAATGCTGGGGGGCAACCAAGAAGAGAGAAAGTGCTATTAGACCTTGAAAAAATTGATGAGGA
>JAHIVR010000170.1 GCA_018816625.1 Nanobdellota archaeon
AAAATAATAGTCTTTATCTTTTATACTAAAATCCACATGTCCCCTATCTTCATAAATAACCTTTCTTTCTTTCCAATACTTTCTATCATAAACAGTAAAAAGAAGGTTTTTAGAATGTTTAGCTACAAGTTTCATAATTTCTAGGCTATCAATGTTTCCAAAAGTATTCATCATTGTTAGTGCTAAATCAAAATTTCCATTTTTTTCTAGGAAATCTCTAACATCTTGATTAATTATGTGAACATTCTTCTTATCTTTAAAGTAAGGTTTTACGATTTCTACCATTCTTTTGTCTTTATCAACAGCAAAAATATCTTTAGAGGTGTTATCTTTTAATAAGATATTAATAATTCTTCCACTTCCACATCCCAACTCAAGTATTTTTTTTGGTTTGTGGTCTTTTAGAAACTTTGTTATCTCTTTGCTTTCAGCATCACACATTTCATACCAGTAATAAAGGGGCTTAGGAAACTCCTTCCAGTAGCCTTTATTTATAGCGTTTTCAGTTTCCCTAAGGCAATTAAAACAAGGGTGGATAGATATTTCTTGAGAATTAAGTCTATTTGTTAATTCTGGAAGTTTTCCAGAGAGATATTCTTTTTTTAGTTCTTCTTTTACATCCATATCAAAAACAAGAAAGCACACATTAAAAAACTAATGTTCCAAGTATAAACGCCCAGATAGAGCATACTTTTATTCCGTTGTAACCATAACACCATCTTCAACTAGAAATGTGTTTTCCGCTTGGCTGACTATTGCGTCTTGGGTTTCAACTAATTGTGGGAAGTGATGAAGATTTCCGTTGTCTTCAAGTTGCTTTAAGCCAAAGAGGGCTTTTGTTCCGAACTTTTTAACAAGCCATCTTGAACAAAAAGGAAGAGTTTGGTATTCCTCTATAATATATTCCAGAATCTCTCTTGCTATTGGAGAACGAACGTTTTTTTCGTTTTGTAACATGTAAATTCCGGAAAGTTTACCATCACGCACTCTTCCAGAACCTGTTGTTGCAAATGGTTCAATTGCATACAGGCCTTTTTTTATTATTGCTAATCTAGAATCCTCGTAATTTGGAATTGTTAATCCTGCGTGTAGCTCGTATTGTTTCATTTCGTGGCCCGAGAGATTAATTATTGGAGAAAAACCATGTGATTCTATTGCTTTTTCTATTTCTGCTCCTATTTTGTTTGTGGCTATCCCTTCCTTTATTGTTCTTCCTGCAGCTTCCAATGCTTCTTTACTAGCTTCTATGAGTTTTTTGTTTGTTTCTGAGTTTTCAAGATCTACTGAAAATGCTGTGTCTGCTGTCCATCCATCAATATGGGCTCCAAAATCAACTTTTAGTAAACCGTGGGCAAGAGTTTCATCATCATGGCTTGGAGTGTAGTGTGCAGCGATATTATTTATTGAGAGATTGCATGGGAAGGCTGGTTTGCCCCCTAATTCCACAATCTTAGATTCAATTTTTTCTGCAATTTCAAGTAGGGGAATCCCGGTTTTTATCAATGGTTTTATGTAGGTCTTTACCTGTTTTGCAATGTCTCCTGCTTTGAGTATTTGTTCTGTGTTCATTTTAAAATGCGTACCTGCTTATTAAGACTAAAAAAGTTCCAATTAATATAAGTATTGCTATTAAGATTATCAATCCTTTTAATTCTATTTTTGGACTAACATGTTTTTTTGATTTTTTTAAAGGTAAATCTGGTTCGTATTTCTTTAAACCAGGATTAAATTTCATTGGAAGGGTGTTTTTGACCATACAGTTTTCATCATAATAATCTTTAAATATGCTATGGTTTTTTTGAATTGATGATTGATGATTATCCTTCAAATATCGGGGTATTTTCAAGAATTGCTGATAGATGGAGGCCCTTAGGGAATTTTGATCAGCCAACCACTAGGGTTAAAGATGGTATTTTGGCTGCTATGGGTTATTCGGAGGATGGAAGGGTCCATTATATTGATTCTTCTAAAGAAAAAAGCAGATTGGGAATTGTTTATGGAATTTTATTGGTTTATTTTCCAAGAGCAGATGTCTTTGGGAACGATGGACCATTTGTCACGCATAACGGAAAGAGGGATGGTTCGCCTTCTGGCGGTCTTGGTGGGAAGATGGTCAAATAATTTTTAATCTTTTAATTTTAATCTCCTTGATTTAGGTATAAAATTTGTTATTTTATTTTCTGATGCTTTTCCGGTTCCAATGAAATCATTTCCATATTTCATTATTACAAAGCCTTTTACTGGTTGGCCTATTACTAATTCGTTTCCACTCATCCATTCTTTCATTTGTTCTTCGTTTAATTCTATTATCCCTTTTTGTATCTGGTCTTGTAGCAGATGCACTCCGTCAATACTTAATCTTATCTGGTTATGCTGGTCTTTTGCGAAGTATATCCCTATTCTTTCAATCGGAACTGTGTATTCCAGAACCTTTATTTGTTTTTCTGTCAGCGATCCTTGGAAGAGAAAAATTCTTTCTGTTCCTCTTTGTATAAGCATTCCCGGCAGGGTTGTTATTCCGTATTGTGCTTTTAATTTATCTAGAATTTCCTGCTTTTGATTTGTGTTTAGTATTTTGAAGTTCATTACATCCACGGCGAGGATACCCAAACTTTTAAGTTTGGAGAGGAATCGCCGTCCTCAAAATTTAATTCTGTTAACCTATAATCCTCTGAATAACTTTGAGCAACTCCTCGCTGATATTTTTTTATTAATAACCTTT
>JAHIVR010000020.1 GCA_018816625.1 Nanobdellota archaeon
GAACTATAACTGCTGATTCTAATGTTGGTTCCTGCGGATTTGTAAACGGGCAGGTAGATGTTTCTGCTTTTAATTCTTCAACATTTGTTATAGTCTGGGGCGATGAAACAGATGATAATTATCAATATGCAATATACGATAACACTGGATCTTTAATTTTAGGACCAACTGTAATTTATAATGTAACAGACAGAACTGGCTGGAGTTCAATTAGCGTATCTGCATTTAATTCTTCAGTATTTGGAGTTGCTTATTTTGATCCAGATGCTACTACAGATGTTCATTACAGTACATATACTTCAAGCGGGACAGCTATTTCAACTGCAAATGATCTTACATCTACAGAGATTGTTTATAGTGTCAGTATTTCTGCACTTAACTCAACAACTGCTGTGATAAGCTATGTTGACCAAACTGATGATGATGCAAGTTTCCAGGTCTGGGATTATCTTGGAAATCAGGCAGTAGCTGAAACAGATATAGATACAGAAGTGGAAATATCTTATCAAACCAGTGTTTCTGCCCTTAATTCTTCTTTATTTGTTTATGGTTATCTTGATGATTTTGACAATGACATCAGCTTTGGAATAAGCTATTCAAATGGAAGTGGATATGTATCTCCTATAGATGTTGATTCTAGTATAGGAACCCAATGGCATACTCCTGTTGCTGTGGCAACAATAAATGAAACTCTTTTTGTTATTGCATGGTGGGATAATGATGGCTCTAATGACATATCATTTCAAACTTATTATTCCAATGGAACCGCATTTTCAGATGTTGTGGATGCTTCTGATATTGGAGCAGAATATCTGGATGTTGCTTCTTATGCTGCCTCAACAGGGATAAGCATATGTGAAGATAATGAAACATTTGTCATAGCTTTTGCAAACTCTTCTGGAGGTTACATTGAATCTTATTATTCCAATGGCTCAATGTGGAATGGCATATGTTTAGAAACAGATCCCTGCATCTGTCCAGGATTGAATAATAATTGGGAAATAGGTTTATCTGATAATTGCTATATAGACTCTGATTGTGATTTAGGAACAGGAAAATTAAGCTTTACAGGAACAGGAACAGCTACTTGCGGAGCAAATATATACACATCAAGTTTAGGAGATCCTGGTTCAGGAGGAACATTATTTATAGACAGCACATGCACTATATTTGTAAGTTGAGGAGAAAAAATGAAAAAAATATTAATAATTATTATATTGTTCCTAATTCCTCTTGTCCTTTCTTCCTTTACAATAGGAGAAACAACTTTAAGAACAATTGGACAAAATTACACATTATACTTAAATAATACTATAACTCTTGATAAAATAATCATAACTTCTGATAAATTAGAATTATACAATCTTTCTGGAGGAGGAAATTTCACAAACACAAATTCAACTTATCAGTCAAATATTTCTTTTTATGGAATAAAATCTCCAAGCAATGATCTAGCATGGGATAATGGAACAATCAGATACGATCTTAATAATGTTAATATAACTATTCCTGCTTTAAGATATTTTGAAATAAGAGATAATGGAACTCTTGGGGAGGGTCCAACTGGAGGCGGTGGGGGAGGATTAATAAATAATACTGAAGAAATTATATGCAATATACTTTATTCTTTTTTAATTGAAGTTTACACTTCTGAAAACACAACTTATGACACAGATTTAATTATTAATTTAACAGACCAAGTTAATGCAAGACTTGGTTCTGATTATATGGTGGACACTATAATAGGATATATTGAACAATATCCAGAAAAATGCAGTAAATATCAGGAGCTTCCAGCAGGAATTTATACAGCGATTTTGGAAGTTTTAATGCTTAAAAAGACAACTGCAAAAGAATTATGGGAAGAGTATAAAAATGAGGTTATTTTCTTTTCAATAATCTCAATAGGAATATTTGGTTTTGGCTATTATAAACGGAAGAAAAAGAAAAATGCAAAATAAAATATATTTATTTTTATTAATCTTAATATTAATATCTTTTGTCAGTGCAAAGGAAAATTGTGTTTTAATTGAAGATTTTATTGATGAACATTATGATAACAATCTAGTCTATAATCTTTCTGAATTTGAAAATTTAAAAAATGAAACTAATTTATCAACTTCTGAACTAAAAGATTATTTAATAAACTTTGAGGAAAAATGCAATCAAATTGTTGATGATTATAATCCAATAATAGAAAAGATTACAGAGCATACTATCAGAGAAAAAATAATAAATTCAATTAAATTAATATTTGAAAAGAAAAACTTTTTAATGTTTGTTTGTGTTGTTTTATTGTCTTTAATAGTAATAAAGATGATATTACCATGATAGAAAAACTTGGAAAATTAATATGGAATTCTTCTCCAGAAGGAGGAACAGTAATCTTAGCTTTAGTTGTTCTTGTAATAATTTACATAATTTTCTTTAGGAAATAGATTTATAAATAAAAGGTTATTAATCAATATATGAAATTCCATTTAACGACGACCAGCCGATAATCTTATTCTTAATGCTGGTATAGTTCAATGGTCTAGAACACTAGTTTTGTAAACTTGAGATATGGGTTCAATTCCCATTACCAGCTTTTTTTATATAAAC
>JAHIVR010000171.1 GCA_018816625.1 Nanobdellota archaeon
AAAACAAACCAGAAGAAAAAAAAGTAGAAAAAGTAAAAAAAATAGAATTCTTACAAACAATTACAAAGAAAGTATTGGGAGTCTCTTTAGAAAAATACCCCTTAAATATAGACAAGGCTAAAGTTGAGATAAGCGTAGAAAAAACAGAGGAGGGTTTAATTTATGCCGTATCTATTCCAGAAATAAACATTGGAACAAAGGCTCTCCTAGATTCTATAAGAAAAGATCTCATAAATATTGCCACAATAGGTGTTGGAGAGATAGTCGACCAAAAATCCGTAACAAGAATAAAAAACAAATTTATGATAGACTCTGTAAATTTATTACAAAAAAAGGTTCCAGGAATAAAAATTGAAACGGCAGATTTCCTTGTGGGCATATTAATGCAAGAAATGCTTGGATTGGGAAAAATAGAGTTCTTGATTAATGATCCTGCGCTTGAAGAGATAGTTATAGTTAATAGTAAAGAAATACGTGTCTTCCATAAAAAATATGGGTGGGTAAAAACAAATCTTGAATTAAAATCAGAAGACGAGGTTACAAATTATGCTAATATTATAGCAAGAAGAGTCGGTAGACAAATTTCTGTGTTAAACCCTTTATTAGATGCACATGTTGTTACGGGGGATAGGGCAAACGCGGTACTATATCCCATTTCAACAAAAGGAAACACTATAACGATTAGAAAATTCTCAAGAGACCCCTGGACAATTATAGATTTAATTGAAAATCACACGGTAAGTGATGACGTTGCTGCAATACTCTGGCTTGCCATAGAATACGAAATGAATGTTCTTTTCTCCGGTGGTACCGCCTCAGGAAAAACTGTATTCCTTAATGCGTGCATGCCATTCATTCCTCCAAATCACAGAATAATTAGCATGGAAGACACAAGAGAACTTATGCTCCCAAGATTCCTTTACTGGTGTCCCCTAGTAACTCGTTCTCCAAATCCAGAGGGAAAGGGAGAGGTTTCAATGCTTGATCTCTTAGTAAATTCCTTGAGAATGAGACCAGATAGAATTGTTCTTGGTGAAATAAGAAGACAGAGGGAAGCTGAGGTTTTATTCGAGGCCATGCATACAGGACACAGCGTTTACTCAACAGTTCACGCAGATACTGCAAACGAAACTATAAGGCGTCTAACAAATCCTCCAATTAATGTCCCACCATCAATGCTTAACTCTGTTAATCTAAATGTTGTCATGTTTAGAGATAGAAGAAAAGGATTTAGACGTGTTTTACAACTTGCAGAGTTTATGCCAGGAAAAGAAACACTAACTGCTAATTTATTGTTTAGATGGGTTCCTGAAAAAGATGAGTTTGTTAAACACAACAAAAGTTATTCTTTTTTTGATCAATTAAGTAGAAATACTGGAATGGATGATATAGAAATAGAAAAAAACATAGAAAACAAAAAGAAAATCTTTGATTGGCTAATTAAAAATAAAATAAGAAATCTTGAATCAATAGGTAAAGTCATGAATCTCTACTATACAGACAATGAAAAACTTAAAGAAATAATAAGGACAAACCAGGTTAGCAAGATTGCCGATAAAAAACAAGTTAAGAGATTCTAAAAATGAAATTTAAAATACCCTTTACTCTCTCTGGGCTAGAGACACTAAAAAGAAAGAGTAAAATATTTATTAAGTTAACCGGATACAAAAAATCAAAATTAGATGATTATCTTGAATCGACAGAAGAGGACATAACAAGGAGGCAATATCTTGCTATATGTTATAGAAGATTTTTATTCAACATCCTTATCTTTTCTGTTGTTTTTACTTCTATTTTAGGAGTATTTCTTATAACAAATTTCTTTATCTTTGGTGTTCTCGGAGCCTTAGTCCTATCGGGATTCATTTTCTTTAATCAGATAAACTACCCGAGAATACATGTTTTAAACAAAAAAAGAGAGATAGAAAAAAACCTTATTCCCTTATTACAAGACATGATTGTTCAACTTAACTCAGGAGTTCCAATATTTCAAATACTTTCAAACATAGCAGATTCAGATTATGGAGAAGCAAGTTATGAATTCAAGAAAATAGTAAAAGAGATTAATTCTGGTGTTGGACAAATACAGGCAATAGAAAAATATGCTAAAATAAACACTTCCGCATATTTCAGAAGAGTTTTATGGCAAATAAGTAATGGTCTTAGATCTGGAAGCGATATGACTATGGTAATCTCTGAAGGAATAAAAAACCTAAGTGCCGAACAAGAAATACAGATACAAAGTTATGGGGGTAAATTAAATCCTTTAATTATGTTCTACATGTTAATTGCAGTCATACTCCCCTCACTGGGTATAACCTTCCTAATAATTATTTCTTCACTATTGGGTATTGAAGAGACTCTTATAAAAGTCATATTTGCAATAGTCTTTGTGTTGGTAGTATTCATGCAAATAATGTTTTTAGGGTTAATTAAATCAAAGAGGCCAAGCCTACTATGAGAAATCAAAGAAAAGAAATGGGTTGCTGGATGCGTAGAAACCCGCTGGAGGTTTTTACATGAATACTCTTAAATTTTATCCAAGAAAGCTAAGAAAACTTTATTTGAAAAATATAAAAAACTCGGGTACAGAGATGTCTGTTGGAACCTATCATAATTATGTTTTTTGGTTCGTACTTATTACCAGTCTAGTGTCGCTAGCACTATTTTACCTAATAAAGGCCAGCTTACTCTACGCTTTGCTGGTCTTTATTTTTTTACACCTTCTTTTATTCTTTAGAACTAGCTTAAAGGCAGATGCAAGAATAAAAAAAATGGAGGCAATCTTCCCAGACGTTATTTCTCTTATGGCAAGCAATCTAAGGTCAGGAACAACGATAGACAGAGCGTTCTTGCTTGCAGCACGTCCAGAATTCGATCCGTTAGATAAAGAAATGTTAAAAACAGGTAGGGAGATAGTAACCGGACAAGACATTCTCCACGCATTTAAAACAATGGCAGAGAGAATAGATTCAGAAAAAATCTCAAAGGTTATAACCCTTATTCTATCTGGATTGCGAGCTGGGGGAAATATTTCAGACCTTTTGGATCAAACAGCAAGAAATATGAAGGAAAAAGAGATACTAGAGAAAAAATCAAGGTCAACAATTTTGATGTACGTAATCTTTATCTTCTTTGCTGTTGGAGTAGGAGCTCCAACTCTTTTTGCGTTAAGCACCGTTTTAGTTCAAATAGTGGTTAGTCTAACCGCGAGCCTCCCAGAAACTGCATCGGCAACAGCCACAAGCGTCCCCCTATCATTTAATGAGATAACAATTTCAACAAGTTTTGTAATGTATTTCTCTATAATTTTCATAACTGTTACAGATTTAATCTCGTGTTTTGTTATAGGATTAGTACAAAAAGGAGAGGGAAAAATGGGCCTTAGATACTTCCTACCTTTAATTGCTGTAAGCTACTCTTTATTCTTTTTATTAAAGAGTTTTATAGGAAATATTATGGCAGATACAATCTCCTTCCTGTAATGAGAATGTTTAAAAAATAGACTTACTTAAAAGAAACATGGCCAAAAAAAGAGCAAAAAGAGAGAGTAAAACCAAGACAAAGACCAAGTCCAAAAGGAAAAAACCAGAGAAAAAAATGGGGGCCACAGAGAAAAGGTTAGAAGAATTAAAGAAAAGAAAGATTAGATTGCCAACAAAAAACAAAACAAGACAGATAAAATCAAAACCAATAAATCTTTCTAAACTCTCTCCAATAGCAATTCAAAAACCAGCATCTCCATTGCCAAATAAATCTCAACCAACAAGGCAAATGCCGATTGAGGCACAGCCAACACCGAAAATCCAAACACCAATTAAATCATCAATCCAACAAGTAAAACCAGTGATAATTAAAGAGAAAGTAACTACAGGAATACAGGGATACGATGCTCTAACAAACGGAGGATTTGAATCTAAATCAATAAATTTAATTGCCGGTGGAAGCGGTTCAGGAAAAACAATTTTTTCTTTCCAGTATCTTTTGGACGGAATAGATAGGGGAGAGAATGTTTTATACGTAACTTTTGAAGAAAAGAAAATTGATTTCTTCAGAAACATGAAGAAATTTGGATGGGATCTTAACGCCTTAGAAAAAACCGGAAGATTCTTTTTCCTTGAATACACTCCTGAAAAAGTTAAGATGATGCTTGATGAGGGTGGCGGAACTATAGAAACTATGGTTATTAAATATAAGATAACCCGTATGGTTTTGGATAGCCTTACATCTTTCTCTCTAATGTTTGATGATGAGCTATCAAAAAGACAATCCGTCTTAGGTTTGTTTGATATAATAAGAAAATGGAACACAACAGCACTACTAACTGTTCAAAACGACCCTTCAATGATAAAAGAAAAG
>JAHIVR010000172.1 GCA_018816625.1 Nanobdellota archaeon
TCAAAAGACATTGTTTTCTGGAAATATAGATATCAAAAGAATAGAGAATATGAAAGAAAGTGTTATGCATTTATGGATGTTTCCTAAGTTCAAGAAAAGGGTTATGAGTATGTTAGAAGAGGCAGAAAGGACACAAAAGAAATGCAGTTAGTTCCTAATAAGTTCTTTACAATAGACGATCCTATTAAATATGATGTTTGTCCCTTTTGTGGTTCTGGGAAACGTTCCGATTATGAAGACTTTGAGGATAGCGGAGAGCCTATATGTAAGAAGAGAAGTTTCTATTGTGGATATTCTATTACCAGATATGCATCTTATTTAACTCATGAAGATGGTCCAGAGTTGTGTTCTAATTCAAAAGAGCATAACAGAATACATACTATTAAATTCTTTGCTGAACTTTATAAAACAATAAACAACACATTGTATGGAAATAATGAGATGAGGGTGGCAATAAAAGATCTTCTAAAAAAAGCAGAAACTTCTTATTTATAATGGATAAAAGAACATTACATGCTTATTTTGCTTCTATTGGTGCAACCTTTTTACTAACAGTATTGGTTATCGGTTTTATATACTTATGTATACCATTCCCTTTATATACGATGCGATTAATTTTAGCATGTGCAATTGTTGGATCAATAATACTTCTTTGGTATATAGTTCATGGAATATTTAAAAGATTGGATAATAATGGCGATAATTAAAGAGCCCAAAGGATTTCCTACCAAATTGAATGTTTTAGGTGTTGAATTCAAAGTCTTATATTTTGACGACCCTCATATAGATCCAGATGATATCAACTGTGTATATGATGGATTATGTTGTATAGAAACAGGAGAAATTAGAATAAATACAAAATGTGGCCCAAGAGATTTTATGTGGCAGATTTTATTTCATGAAATACTTGAGGCTATTACATTTGTATTTCCAGATTTGATGATTGGTAAAACAAAATAT
Organism: Nanobdellota archaeon; assembly: GCA_018816625.1. GTDB lineage: Archaea > Nanobdellota > Nanobdellia > Pacearchaeales > GW2011-AR1 > JAHIVR01. Next base: position 961 of record JAHIVR010000172.1, read on the forward strand.
CATCCAGAGTTGGATATTATTTCCAAGTCATTTTATCAGGTATTAAGAGATTCAGGAGTGTTGAAAAAATGAATGTAAGAAACCTTTCCAGAAAAGAACAATTATTTCTTAGTGCTATTATTTTTATTGGAGTGGCTGCATTAATCTTTGCTATGCTTAAGGTATCTGGATGTTCTAATATTATAGAACAAGAAGTATATATATCTGAAGGTACTGAATATATTCAGATATCTGCAGGACTTGCTCATACTTGTCTATTAGATATAGATGGTAATATAGAGTGTATAGGCTGTCAGTCTCCAGATTTAGATTTTGGACAATGTGGTCCTTTTGAGGATACATATGTTCAGGTATCTGCTGGTGGGGCTCATACTTGTGCTATCCGACTAGATGGAAGGGTTGAGTGTAGGGGATGTGTTGGAAGTCTTTTAAATCTTATAGATATTAATAGTGGACAGTGTGATGTATTAAACATTGCTGCTAAAAGTATTTCTGCCGGATTATTTCATACAGAAGTTATAACAATGATGGGGGATAGTGTATGTTGGGGAGATTGTCCTAATGACGCCTATGAGAGTTATGATGTCTATTATGAGACCTATGAAGAACAACCTTTACAACTGGTCGAGGATGACTATGAACAACAATCACTGGTCGAGGAACAAATCTATAATGACCATTATCTCTGTATTTGATGAAGGTATTAACAGTATGATCCCTATCAATGTTTCTATGAGTTCTGTCGGCTACTCTTTGGAGTCTGTTGATCTCATTGATTTCCCAGGAGGTAAGCTTTCCATTATTCCATGCACAAGCAATATAACTATCTAATCCATGATAGGGGATAGCATGATGAGCAAATGCAGGTGAGCTTAATAATAGAGAGAAAATACAAACACAAGCTATTAGTAGTTTTTTCATACTGACTTAGACGAAGAGAAAAAAGGAATTATTCAAATGAGTTTATATACACTTGGTGATATTCATGGAGATCTTGAGATCAAGGCTCTATTTGATATTAACTTTCCAGCCGGGAAAAGTCTTACCAAAGATGATTATGTACTTATATGTGGGGACTTTGGTTTAATATTTGACCATACTTCTTCTGGAAAAACAGAACAAAAATGGATTGA
>JAHIVR010000173.1 GCA_018816625.1 Nanobdellota archaeon
AATAGCGGTAATCGAAAAACCTTTGATTGAGAATATCTTATATAGAACAGAGGGCAATCAGTTAAAAGCAGCTAAAATTTTAGGAATAAATCGGAATACTCTCCATACAAAAATTAAAAAGTTAAAAAGTTCGCTTGAAGAAAAAACAGGGGCTGTCGCACCTAATAATCCCAATAATTCTTTTAATGGTACCACCTCCGCTAAACCAGTAGCTAAATGAGAACCAAGAATTAAAAGAATATAAGCTACTAAAGAAATAATTAATGCTTTTCCCCAAGAAATCTTTTTGTTTATTAGGCTTAAACTTCTTTTTCCAAACAAATAATCCACAATAGCAGCGATTATTCCTAATAAAGCCAATCCTTGATAAATCCCCCCAAGAGTCGGATTAATATTGACAGATACAAAGAAAAGGAAAAAACTAAGAATGATTAATAATCCTGATTCTTTTAGTTTCTGTGGATTTGCCATTTGAATATGAAATGAAAATAAAAGGAAAAAGAAAAAAAATAAAAAATTGTTGTTCTCCTTAGTAAAAGACAACCCCCTTAGATGCTTTAAGCTAACTCTAAAGTAAATAAAGTTGAATCTGCAGCACCTATGTTTGTTTTACCTACTGGATTTTCTGTTCCGTAATGGAAAGCTGAATAACCTGCATTTTGGTAATCTGCATCTAGATATCCTGTTGTATCAATCACTGTCACATTAACTTCATCTCCAGCAATTGCTCCTACTGCTCCCACGAACAAGGTACCAGAATACATAACTATCCCTTCACTTGATGGAATGTCTTTACCAGTTGCAAAACACCAGTTTGTTCTGGCGCTTTCAGTAGTCAATCTTGATGGACATGGAACTTCTGATAATCCACTCATAGTGATGTCGTCAAAAGCTGTGCTATTTACATCAATTTCAATAACTGGTTTCCCAATTGTAGCTAATGATGTTGTTGCATAGAATAACACATCAAAGTGACAAGCTGAATTAGCAGCTGTACAAGTTACATTTCCGTCTAAATCAACAGGGTCTCTTACTGTGCTAATTGTAGCATTACTAGATTTGTACAGTTCCAAATTCACAGTCTGAACAGACCTTTTTGTAGGGTCTGAGCCATCTGTTGAAAAAGTTGCTTCCACAGGAAGGAATTCTGTTACACTATCTAAAAAAGCTATAATTTTATAATTTCCACCTGTTGGCACTGTAAAAGAATCTGTACCTGAACTAGTTTGCCCATTAGATAAAAAAGCACCACCACTTGTGAATACAAAGTAATCTGTGGTAACATCTGTAGGGCTAGTTGCTAATTTATCTTGTGTATTCAAGGTAATAGTTGTCTTCAAATCACTTGGATAAAGGTCAGTCACAGTCTCTGTTTTAGAACTAAATAAACCGCCTAAAGCCCCTGAAGAAACCACAAAATAAATACCTATCCCAATAAGTGCATAGGTTAAAAGTTGGTTGTTTGCCATATTGTTTTTTTATGCCTAAACTTACCTACGATAAAATAAGTATTCGGCAAATTTAATTATCCCCCGATATTTAAGAAGAATGTGGAAGAAAATGTGTGCTTCCTAATTTTTAATCAGGTTCATTATCGCAGTAATAATCTAAATATTTGCTTATTTAAATATCTTTCGGTTTTTCTTCTTTTATAAATTTCTCTGGAAATATCAATTGAACATCTTTTACATCCTGTCCAGTAAAGCCAATTGGGGCATCTACCCACCCCTTGCACATTCCAGTAAAAGGACTCATCTGATAAATTATCTCTTTTGGGGGTTTTCCTGGTTCTTTTATTTTGAATCCTAAATTATATTTTATTAATTTTGGACCATCCCCACTATCAAATGTTTGGTCTTTAAAATTCCCTGTTGGATTTATTTCAGTCCCAATTATAAAAACTCCTCCTGGACCAACCTCACTTAATAAATCATCTTTTGCCATTTTTTGAGCAACATCTCTGGGGATTTGTTTTTGACCAGCAGTTTGCTTCCAAAGGGAAAATAAATATAATACAACAAAACCCCCTAAAACATAATAGACCCATTTTCCTTGATTGGTCTTTATAATCAATGTTCCTATAAGAACTAAAACTGCAAAAAGAATTACATGCTTTGGTTGAATTTTATTAGCTATCTTTGAAGGAATCTTTTCTTGGTTTTGTCTTTCTTTAAGATATTCTTCATATTGCATTTATTTCCACCTTCGCTATTCTGGATGCCACATTGTCCAGGATAAACCTCCCCCATCATCTTCAATTTCTTTAATGGCTTTTATTTTTTTTAAAGTTATCTCCCATGCATTCTCAATTCTGTATGACCCACCATCTCTTCGTTTTATAGTATAAGAAGCCTTTTTTCTTGAATGTTCTTTTAATCCAACAAATTTAAAATATCTTATTATTGTCTCTGCAAATTCCAAAAGACTATCCATTACCTGAATGACCACACACCCATTTTTTTCTTGATTGTAGATATATGGCTGCATTCTTAATAAAATTGCCCATACATATTTCTCTCTTTTTTCCTTGTCTGCAATTATTATAAATTTATCGGCTCTTAGTGAAGACATATTTTTTCCTCTTTATTTCTTTTTGTATTTCTGCCTCTGATTTTTCTCCCTCTTCTTTTTCAGGTTTTTTTTCTTTTTCCTTTAATTTTTCCTTTAATTCCATAATTTTTTCTCTCAAAGATTTAATTTCCTCTTCATTTGGATTGCCCATATTTTTTATTATTTCTTTGTGTTTTTTTAAAGTTATATAATAATCATCAATAGTTTTTCTTATTTCTAACATTTTCTCATCTGCCATCTTACTATATCTTGTATAAATAAAAAGAAGTCTTTTATAAATTTCCTGGACATCATTATAACGCCTGGCTATCAAGGAAGTTTCATAAAAGCCCGTTCCAAGCAATGTATTTAAAATCTTTATTTTTTGCTCTTTGTATTCTTTTTCACTTTTATCCTCTTCTTCTAATAATGACGCTGCCTTTTGATAATCCAACATTGGTTTTAATATTGGGTCTTTTTCAATGTCCTCAATTGTCTCTGGCAGGTCTAATTTTTTTTCTTTCATTCGGATGTTTTTTTTGCCATTTTTTCAAATAAGGGAATCATCTGGTCTATCATTGGCTTCAGATTTCTATCAAAATATTTAGGCATATTTAATTGCATCAAATTAAGATTTTCCTCAGCAGTTTCTAATTTCATTTTAAGAATTAAAATCTCCTGTTTCAAATCATGGATTGTCTGCTGTTGGATTAATC
>JAHIVR010000174.1 GCA_018816625.1 Nanobdellota archaeon
CAAGAAGGGTCTGGATTTAACTGGATTACAAAATCATAAGGATATTGAGTAATATAAACCATAGGGTTGTTTGGAAAAGATGAAAGGTTGCTTGGCTTTATTTTATACCTTTTTATTAATTCCTCACTTGGGTCTAAAATGAATTCAAAAACTCCATTTCCCTGCTGGTCTTTGGAGGGTCTTATTGAAACTATTTTCGCTGTATATCCATCTCCATAAATCAAAAATCCTAATCTAGCAATTAATGTGATATCCTCAGGTTTTCTTTCCAAATTAATATCCTGGATTTGCAGCAAATTGTTTTTCTGATTCATCTTTTGGGGTAATCCTTCCTTTTGCATAAGGAATTCCTTTCCAAACCAAAAGCCCTGCCAAGATGGCAGCGACTACTGCATAAGTCCATTTATCATTTTTAGTATTTTTAATCTCCTGAAGTTTAGAATTAATTTCTGTTGATTTTAAACTTAATTGATTTTCTAAAGTTGTTTTATCTATTTTACAATCCACAAGAGTATAATTTTTACCAAAATCACTTTGTGTCTGACAAGAAGTTAAATTAACATCTAATTTTCTAACTGTATCATAACATCTAAATAAAGTATTCCAAGTGCTTGTACAATTCCTTAAATCTTCTCTAATCCCAGTAATATCTGAAAGATTTCCTAAATCTGCTGTTTTATAACCAAATCTTGATTCAGAATTTCCATTTTTCCATGCCGAACTTCCAGTATCAATCTCAAAAAATAAATTATTATCATTTATTCCTTCAACTTTTAATGTCCCATAACATCTTGTATAACAAGTATAATTTGTGGAATTTGTTGCATTAGTGCATGTTTCTGCACTACAATAAGGGGTATAAGTTATTTTTATTTGGTATTCTATGTTTCGCGTTTCTGAAGATTGAATCAATGGTAGGAAAAAGACCATTGTTATTAAGATTAAAATCCCCAATATTATTTTATTTTTTCTCATAGTTTTTCTCTACACTCCTTACAAAGCCCCTTATTACCTTTATAATATTCTTCTCTTAATTCTAATTCTGATGCAATGCTTAAAATATTATCGTCTAAAATAACAGGATAAGTTCCATAATTCTTTCCACACACGCTACAAACCCACTTTTTTTTAATTGGTTTTTTTTGTTCTTCTTTTCTATTTTCATCTTTTGTTTTTTTTCCTTTTTGAAGTTCTGCCTCTCCAATATGTCCTTCTTTTGTTACATAATAGAGATAACCTTTTCTTCTCTTCACGACATTACGCAAAATTATTCTTTTACTCATATTATTTTCCCCAAATATTATTTTTTTTCTTTCCATTAGTTAGCCTGTAAATGGTCTGCTAAAGGATAAAATATAGTCCCCCTAATTGGTTTTGTGGTTTCATATCTATCCCCATCAAAATAGCAGACAAATTTATTATTGGTCATAGCAATAACCTCAAATGTTTTCAAACGCTTAATTCTTTCTTTTGTTTTTTTATCTAAATCAAAATCGCTTGCCAATTCATTTAAAATTTTAGAACTATTATGGGCAAAAGCAAAGCAATAATTTAATTTTGCCCCTTTAACATAAGGGGGAATTTTGTCATAAAATTGAGTAGCATAAATTAATCCAACATTATTTATTCTTCCCCTTGCAGCCACACTTCCAATAGCTCTCGCAGCAGGGTTATCATCTCTCTCACATACTTCCCTTAATTCATCAAAGAAAAGAAAAGTTTTCTCTCCTGGAAACTCTCTTAAATGATTTTTGAGAATTGCATTGATATAATACGCAAAGACTTCTGATTTATATTTTTTAGTTCTTAAATCAGATGTTATAAAAGAAGGAATGGCTTTGGCTTTCATCAAAACAGAAAATGGGTTTGAAATATATCCCTCTTCTCTTAATTTAAGATAAGCATGGCATTCTGGGTTAGTAATATCTAAAATTTCTTCTTTTATTAAAGCATTGAAAGCAGTCCTTATTTTAATTCCCATTGCCTTAAACCCTTTTTCTGATGGAAGCAATTCTTCCAAAACTTCTTTTACTTGGGTTGGGCTGTCACATTCAAGCAGTTCTTCTTTTAATTCATTAACATACATTCCAGATTTTCCCAAATCAAAATCAGGGCATACCCCACCTAAATAAAAACCTAAATTATCAAGGATTTCATTAAAAGGCAGAACAATTTTTACATAGCTTTTCTTTTTTACAAAATCAGGAACTTTGATTGAAGTTGTATTTGGAAAAACATAAGTGATTGGGGATTCTACTGGAGGCTGATGGATATAAGTGTCATTAAATTCATTGAATTGCCCCCTCTTCATTGGTTCAGACCATTTGTAAGTTTCTTCAGATAAATCATTCATTACAGCTACATTATACCCCCACTGATGATATAAACTTCCCACAAGCCTATTTGCAATTAAACTTTTACCTTTCCCGCTTGAGCCAACAATAGCACAGGAAAAAACTTCTGATTCTTTTGGAATACAAACAATCTCCCCCCTATGACTTAACATTACAGGAATATCTGTAATTTCCATTTTCTTCCATCTTTCTTCGTCGGTGAGAAATGCCGGATTTATTGAGCTTAAATGTGAGCCTACTGCCATTATTTATACTCCAAAATTATTATTTTCTTTTTTAATTCTTTGCAAAAATCACAGAATTGACAAGAAATATTTTTATCCATAAATTCTTCGTGCTTTTTTGCCTCTTCCCAACTTTTATTATCTCCTAACCATTCTTTTCTGGAAGCAACTCTTGTCATTTGTTGTTCTATTATTGGACAATCAGTACAAGGTTCATCTTCAAATATCTCTGCTTTTTTATGTTTTTGTAATTCTTTTTCTATAAATTTTATTATGTCTCTAACTTTCATTTTATTTTTTCCTCTTTACATCTTCAACTTGACTAATTTCTTTTAACATTTTAAATAAATCTTCTTGAGCATCAGCATCTACACTTGCATGATTAATTAAGAAAGTTATTGCTGATTTGTGTTGGGATTGAATTTTAGCAATTCCAAGTATATTTTCTTGCATAGAACCAAATAATTTTTGTAAATTATTAAATGCATCTCTTAAATTATCTATCTCTTTAACATTCATCCGATTAGTTTCAACTAAGTTATTACTAACTTTTATTAACTTGCTTATTTGCTCATCATAATTTTTTCCAAACATTTTAATAATCCCACCAAGTCTCCTCTTGAACAAAAGGACCCATCACCCTTATCTTAAAATTTGCTGTATCAATCTCAAAAAGATGATTTGCTGGCAATTTATTTAATTTTAAAAAATCATCATCAATGGGGGCATCTTCTGGTCTTAAATATAAAATATATTTTTGTCTTGGAGCAAATGCTTTTTTCTTAGAAATTGGCTTGGCATATAAAATAAAATCAATCTCTTTTAAAATTTGAATATCATCAGAAGTTTTTATTATTGGAGATTTTTCTTTTTCTCTAAGAACATCAAAAATAGTGTAAGGAAACTCAAAAGTAGAAGGAAATTGTAAATTTATTGTTGTAACCACTTCTCCTTCTTTTGTTAAAATTATCATTGTGTAATGTGAGGTAAATGGGAAATGGGTAAATCTAATAAGTATTCTTCATTTATAAAAGTTGTGTTTTTTGTTTTTACTAATTCTCTTACCATTCTTCTGTATTCTTTGCAAGTTTGTGGGTTTTTACATTGTTCCATGCTTCCATAATCACTAAGAGCACATCTTGGGGCAAGCAAACATAAAGATTCAATATTCATTTGAATTCCTCGTCTGGAGTTTTTATCCAAGCATTAATATTATAAATTTCTCCTTCTTGAAGTTTAAGCCTTTTTAATGAACCCATTTCTTCTAATTGTCTAAGAATTCTTCCTGCAGTTTCCCTTCCACAACCTAATTCTTTCATTAAAATTCCTGTTGTAACAACTCCTCTTTTTTTTAAGATTTCTTTTACTTTTTCTAAAACTTTTTGTCTATTATATCTTGGCATAAACTCTATTTGGGTATTTATTTTAAAATTTAAATTTAATCGCAATTTTTCGGTGATTTTTGGGTTAATATAAGGGGGCTGTTTTGACAGGAATCCACCCTTGTTTTAAATTTTTTCCACTCAAAATAATTCTTTTATTCGTTTTATCGAAGAGGAATTGATGTTTAAATGGCACTGAAGCCATTTTTTTTCCATTTAAATCTGTGCCAATCATATAACCATCGTCGGTGTTAAAAAAAAAGAAGTTATTTTGTTTCATTATCGCTGGAAGGTTTGCTCTTTGAACACAAACATGAATCTCTGATTTGAATTGTGGTTTTTCTGCTTCTAAAAATTTTGTGTAAGGGTTAATAAATTCTTTTTTAATTTTAATTTTTATGGTTGTTACTGGAAAATTTTCTAAATCAAATATCATCTTACCTCCTCACCCATCCTAAACCATCACAATATCTAAAATCTTTTGCATTGTAGATTGTCCCATATCTTCTCTCATAAATCTTTTCTAAATCCACGGCAATATGTGGAACATGAACTTTTGCAGAGGTTATGCCTAACCAGTCCTCTAATCTTTGTTCTTCTTCTGCTTGTTGTAGTTCTCTTTCTAATCTTCTTCTTTTCATTCTTTTCCTCTCATTATTTTATCAATTCTCTCTTTTATATTTAAAATTGCTAATCTTGGTGCAGGATGTTTAATCTCTTTTAATAGTCCATCACAAAAATCCTTCAGCTTCTTAATCTTTTCTTGGTATGATTTATGGACTTGGAGTTTTACCTTATTTCTATCTAATTTTGTAATCTCAACAAACTTACTATGATTTTCTAAAACATTGAACTTAATTCCTTTAA
>JAHIVR010000216.1 GCA_018816625.1 Nanobdellota archaeon
GATCTTTTATTCTTCTAAAAGTTAATTCCCACAAACCAAACATTTCTCCAATTACATTGAATTGAGCAACCGTACAGTCGATAACATTTTGTTTATAATCTTTAGGCACATTTGGATTATTTCTAATCCACTCTATCAAAAGTAACCGAATTTCTGATAAGTTTTTTCCCATAAAACCTCCTTACTTTTTATTGTTTGCGTGCTCATCAAATCGCTCTTCCAAGCGAGTCAATCGTTTGTCTATTTGTTCTAAATTAGCCGACATCTCGCCTATCTTATTACCTAACCCGTGCATATCGTTGTTCTTTAGTTTGCCTGCCGATAAGGTTAGCTTGATAAGCCAAACTACTAAAGCTACACAAACACCAACAAGAATGATCTCGCTCAAATTGTCCGTCCTGTGTTAGGGATTGAGTTCGCTCGTAACTTCTTTTATCTTTTTAAGAATGTTCGCCTTCTCTTTTGCTTTCTGCTCTTTAGTCTTGGATTTATCCAATAGCACTCGTGCAAGTTCCGATTTTAAATTATTTAGTTCTTTATTCTTCCCAAGAAGATAGGATTTGCGTAAATCCTTTATAGATGTAGTTTCTGTTTTTAATCCAAAGAGAGTGCTACCCAAGACTTGACCAACTTTAGGTTTTTCACCAGTAAACCTACCAGGTTTGCCCGTAGCCAAATCTTTTAGTCGTTGATAATCATATCCACCCTTGATGCCTGTACCCGGAATCTCTGGTGCAAGTGTAGGCATAAAATTATTGTAAAGATGGTCTGCCCAGTCTTGTATTCCGTCTACCCCAAAAATTGATGGTTTAGTATGAGTCGTAATCGGCTTATCGGTCAATCTATTTTTACCTGTTATTGCCTCTATTGCTAAAGTAAATAAGGGATTAGAAGCCACCCTTGTCGGGTCTCTGGAGTATTCTATCGCATCATTATAAAACATGGTATAGGTCAAATCCAACATAGTCGGTTTGTCTTTACTGCCAATAGGGAGGATAACGTGTAATCCGTTTCTCTTATAGAATGGGAGTTGTTTCTTGAAACTTTGGTATTCTTCTTCGTTCATGCCTATCTTGCGTTTACCAATCTCATTTATTATCAAGGGCAACGTAATCCATTTGGCGAATTTTAGAGGTTTCTCCCGTGCAGCTTCTCCGGCTATCCGCATAGCTTCGGAAGTAAAACTGAAGAATGGAGCACCCAGAGGACTCTTGCGAAGAGACTTGGTAACTTGCGGAACTTCCCGATAATTAGGCATCCACTTGAAAACCAAATCCAATGCTTCCTTTTCGGTTTTGCCTTTTTCTAAAGCATACATATAAATCCATTGTTTGTGAATCTGATCTTCCGCCGTAAATGCAGCACCCGCCTTTTCAACACCTTTTCTCAATCCACGAACCATTATATCAGCTACATTCCCCTTGGATTCATGTAAACCATTAATTGCCGTATTAACTTCAGTGGGTAAATATTCCGTCCCCAACGCTCCAGCTTTCATCATAGATTGTCTTACTATTCCCTTGGAAAGATAGTCCTTACGAACATTATTTAAGACTTTCCATGCCAAAGGATCGCTATAAACTATTCCACCCAAGTCACCAAACATGATATTTGATACTTCATTTCTAACGGACGTTGCCGGTCGAGGAACTACCTTTCCAAACTTCCACCAACCCAAAATCTTATTGTACACCCGTTCAAAATCAGAACCAACTTTAGTAATCTCGTTTATCTCAAAAGCCACGTCAGGATGAAGGTAACTACCACGTAAAGAGCCAAGTCCCCATGTCGGAGTCTTGGTTAGTTTAGTCCAACCCTTAGTCAACGCCTCCCCTGCATTGGTAGTAGACCATGCCGGATTGCGGGATACGTCATCAAAGAAATTAAGTAAGGCAGTATCACGGCTAAGCTGTTGCAATCTCTTTTGAACCGGATAGGATGCGGTTACGATCTCGCCGAGATTCTTCCTTACCTCATCCGGCAAATCTTCTCTTGGCTGTAGATATGTCCGCTTGCCCTTGAACCGGAGTGGCTTGAAAAATCCCCACTTGGAGATGTTATTCGCTTCCTCTTTGGTGGCATACATTCGAGGGAAATAACCCGTTCCGCCCATGTGA
>JAHIVR010000175.1 GCA_018816625.1 Nanobdellota archaeon
AATTGACCAACTCCTAACCGGAACAGATTATTTCTGGTGCGAGACGCACCTTTGCACGATGAGCAAACTGGCATGTATCAAACGACAGAAAACAAAACATACCGCCGCCGGATATTTTAGGAAGAATTATGTTTACCCGGAATGCCAGAGATGCGGGCAGGGTAGAAAATTGCAGGGTGGTCAAGTGGCAAGACGTCTGGCTCATACCCAGAAAATCACGGGTCCGAATCCCGTCCCTGCTATTGATTTATAACCAAAAACAATAAAGGGAAAAAACTTTCAACCGTTAAAAATAGCTATTTAATTTTCTTTCCATAATGGGGAGATTAAAGGCAACTTTCTTGGTCTGGTTGGGCTTGAAGGTTGCCAAACAGTAAGGTAGGTAGACAACGCAACTCCCGACGTCGGAGGCGGGTAATCCTCCGGCACTCAAAAAAACCATGATCTGCTTCTCATGTTTAAAAGCTGAATACCAGGAAGCAACGATCACCCGAACCGAGGCTTTAACGGACTTTGAGGTTGAGTGCCAAAAGTGCCCGAAGTGCGGTGATGTGATTTTCACCCAGGAGCAGAGCAAGAAGTTTGATAAAAAACGCAAACTTATACTTCTTAAGGAATATCTTAAGGAATAGGATGAAGTGGGTTTTTTGTTGGAGGGAACCATGACTCTCAAAGAAGCGATTGATATAGCAAATCAATTTAACGATACAATTTTTACTAATACCCAGGAGATGGTGGATGCGGTAACTGTTTTAATAGATTATGCGGAATCCAATAAGCCGGAGCCGACTGATACCGAAAGGTTGGACTGGTTAGAGAAACAAAATGAAGAAATTGTCGATGGCTATCAAATTTGGCTATCTTCTCCAGAAACAAAAACTATCAGAGAAGCCATTGACAGGGCAATGGAGGAAGACAAGCGAACCGAAGAGGAAAAGAGGTAGGGATGGCAATAAATTCCCTTGACAGGGTTAAAAGAGTATGAAATTATGAGTCTATCGGCCACGAAACACGTTTTTTTATGTGTTAAATAGCCCGTGAAATGGAATCAGAAATCTTCGTGTTTCTGGCCGAGTTCCAAAATAGCGGGCTTTTTATTTTATGAAAGTAACTCATGCACCGTGGATATGTAAAGTTGTGGAGAAAATCTCTTGATGCCGGTTGGCTTAAAAATCACAAACTCTGGTCTTTTTGGTCTTGGTGTCTAATGAAAGCAAGTCACCAAGAATATGATCAAATTATTAATTATCAAACTGTTCGTCTTGTGCCAGGTGATTTTATATTTGGATTAAACTCAGCGTCTAAAGAATTGAGAATGTCAATTCAGAGCATACGCACTATTTTAATTTTCCTTGAGCAGAAAAAAAACTTAAGGCGAAAAACAACAAACAAATTTTCTATTGTTTCTATAATAAATTGGGATATTTATCAATCAGAAGAACAAACAACTAACAAACAACTAACAAACAAACAACAAACAACTAACAAACAACTAACAACAAACAAACACATAAGAACAAAAGAACATAAACACATAAAAAACAATACTGCGATTGTTTTGCCAGAATGGCTTGATAAAGAACTTTGGGAAAAATTTAAAAAACACAGAAAATCCAAAAAAAGGGAATTAACCGAGGACTCGGAAATTCTGAATATTAAAAAATTGATAAAGTGGAAAGAGGAGGGTTATGACCCAAAATTTATTATAGAAGAATCAATCGCGAACGGATGGCAAGGATTATTTAAACCAAAAAATAAAACAGAAAGTGAGGACAAATATGCCGGAATCTTTAGTAAAGAATGAGAAGGTTTTTGTTCAGGAAATCGAAAGAATCCAAAAAGCCCTAAAAGGAACCTACACAAAAGAGCAAATAGCCCTACTCTCTAAAAAGATTGGGCGGTACAAAACCAAACACCTACAGCAAACAGTTGAACACCTAATAATGACTAAAACTTTTTTGCCGCCTATTGGTGATATTGAAGCGGGTTGCAGGGTAGAATCCTATGGAGATGAACTCAAAGAAGATCGGGAGGAAAAAGAATTCGCGAGAAATTTTTTTGACGGAAAAACACAACCCAAAGGACAGATGGCGCGGGAAGCAATGAAACTAATTTTAGGTATTCTTACAATTGATCATGAGGGATTTTTTAACAAACCAAAAAAAGAAATGACGAAAGACCAGCTATATAATGAAATGCTTGAAATTGATAATGTTTATCCGGGAATAGGATGGAAGAAAGAAGCTGAATTAATGGTTAAACAACCAAACAGGAGGGGTTAAGGGAATGAACTTTCGCGTCAAACCATATTATCGAGCCAGGCATAAATCCGGGGAAATGAATAAAGACGAAGCCCGCTATAATGAGGAACTAAAAATAAAAAAACAGGCCGGTGAAATCCTCTATTATTATTTTGAAAAGGTAAAATTTAGGCTTGCAGAAAAGATGTTTTATACCCCTGATTTTTTAGTAGTTCACCCCGGTCACCTCGAAATTATTGAGGTGAAAGGATACCTCGAGGGAGATGCGTTAGTTAAATGGAAGATGGCTGCGGAGTTATACCCGTGGTTGGTTTGGAAAATAATAAGGTGGGAAAAAAAGCAGTGGAAGGTTCTTTATGAAAGATAATTATTTTCGTTGGACAAATAAAAAGCCGGATGTTTAGTCCAGCTTCTTAGTCCTCTGCTGAAAAGCGGGAGGTTTTAGTTTACGTCATATCGCATATCCCAATTATCTTCTACCGCATATTTTCTACAAAGTTTTTCTAATTTTTTCAAAAAACTCATCATGATCGGCTTCATAAATTTCAATAACGAAGAGCTTAAAAATTAAGGTTTCCATTTCATCCCTCCTTTTCTTTGAACTCAAAGGTTAATGTTTTCCCATATTTCAGTAGAGCTAAAATATCCTCGGTTGGTATTTCAGCCGGGACTATCACTTTTTGGACTACCGGATTGATCCGGTATTCATCACAAAGTTCTGAAAAGGTTTTCATGGTTACACCTCCTCCCCATAGATAACAGTTAAAACTTTTTTCATTTTATCAATAGGCAAATCCACTACCAAGCGGAAATCACCACCATATAGAAATTTTACTGTAACGTTTGGGTCTCTTCCATAAATCAAATCCTCTTTTATATTTGGTGAGGGAATAAAAGTTGCAACGTCGACAAGCAGCGACTTTTTATTGGCTTGATAATCATCCTCTCTTTTTTTTGCTTCCTGAGCCTCCGCCAGGATTTTTTGGTAAGTGGGCAGTAAGCGGGATTTAATGTCTTTTGCTATTTGCTCCGGTGTTTTGGTGGGGCTTACCGTGATTTCGGTTTTGTCGTGTCTATAAGGCAAGTGAGCAGAAAAAACACCGTAATGTCCTTTTATTACCACACGGCCCTTAGTGGTTCCATAAGTTTCAATAGAAATTAATAATTTTTCATCGCCTTTTAAAATAATCGGGTTCCAGTTGTTTTCATTTACTTCCATTCCCCACCCCATTGCTTCAGCTATTTTCTGAGCGATTGCTTTAGTTTGTTCTTTTTCTTCTTGATAAGTCATGGTTAAGCCTCCTTTTCTAACGCTTCTTCCATACATTTTCGGATTTCATCTTTAGTTATTCCTCTCGGTGTTGACTGGATAATTTCACCAAATTTATTTTCCAGCAATTTTGTAAATTCCTGTCTTTGCTCATCTGTTATTTTCATATCACTCCTCCTTTTCTTCTACATAAATTTTACTGTCAGCTCGAGCACGATTGCGTTCCTCGTTTCATCACGGTCTCTCTTTAGGGTGTGTTTTGGGAAACAGAAACCTTTAAGGAGAGATCGTGATTTTTTCAAATCATACTTTGCCCCAACTTTTGAACGTTACTAACTTATTAGCTCGGGGTTGCATATCCAGTTACTGCCCCCGTCCCTGACCAAATGCCCGGACTCCCTTACCTCACCACATTTTGAGCATTTTCCGTAACACTCGTTATAGCACCCCTCACATACCATTTCCGTGAGACCCAACTTTGCATCTGTCTCACTGGTGTACGTATTGTAATCCGTGTCGTACATTTCATCCTCATCAAACCATCCTCCACAAGTTCTGCATTGTTCTTTCATTTTTTTATCCTCCATTTAGTAATTAATATTTGATTATATTTACCTGCAAACGTCATACCAAGTTCAAACAAATATTTATCCTTTTAAAATCAATAAGTTAAAAAACAGGTAAATTGTAAAAGTGTGTTGTAAGTGGCACACTAAGCACACCTTACCAAAAAACCCAATAATATCATGTGGTTTTTTTGCAACACACTGTGTCAAATCCGACACACATGCAAACTTTGCATACCTCACCTTGTTATGTTAACTTTTAAAATTAATGTCTTTGATTTTATTAAGAAAAATAGAAACCATAAAAATAATGCTTGACACGCAATTTTTGCGTAGTAAATATCTTTATTAAATAACCCC